>JAUVVS010000062.1 GCA_030604545.1 Deltaproteobacteria bacterium
AAAGTTATTTGCCAAAATCCTTGCCACATGTTCCCCAACATGTCGTATACCAAGAGCATAAAGAAAACGATGAAAACTGATCTTTTTACTCGTTTCAATAGCGCTTGTAAGGTTTCTTGCAGATTTGCGTCCCATACGTTCAAGGGCTATAAGCTTTTCTTCATCCAAATAAAAAAGATCGGCATATGATTTAAATAAATCCTTGTCTACCAACTGCTCAACAAGCTTGTCTCCCAGGCCGTCTATGTCAAACGCTCCCTTAGATGCGAAATGTATAATACGTTCTTTCACCTGCGCAGGGCAGGTTGTATTAATACAGCGTGTTGCCGCTTCATCTTTTATACGATCAACCAAAGATCCACAGATAGGGCAATTTTTCGGCATCTTAAAAATTCTTTCTGTTCCTGACCGTTTTGACTCAATCGGCTTAACAACTTCGGGAATTACGTCTCCTGCCCGCTGGACCAAAACTGTGTCTCCAATCCTGATATCTTTTTTTTTAACTTCATCTTCATTGTGAAGCGTAGCACGCCTGACCATCACTCCGGCGATATTGACAGGTTCAAGATGGGCAACAGGTGTAAGGGTTCCGGTACGCCCAACCTGAACCCCGATATCAAGCACTCTAGTTGTTTCCTGTACGGCTTTGAACTTATATGCTATGGCCCACCTGGGACTTCGAGATGTCTCACCTAGAATTTTTTGATATGAAAGGCTATCCACCTTTATCACCACCCCGTCAATATCGTATGAAAGTTGCTCACGCATTTCATTGAGTTCCCAGTAAAAGTCAAGAACCTCATTGATATGTATTAACGGTCTGATAAGCGGATTAATTCTAAACCCAAAATCTTTCAATGTACAAAGGGCCTCCCAATGTGACCCAATAGAAAAATCTTGTATATTCCCCACTCCGTAACAAAATATTTCTAAGGGTCGCTTTGCAGTAATACTTGAATCAAGTTGCCTTAAAGAACCGGCCGCAGCATTCCGAGGATTAGCAAAGATAGGCATATTCTGATCAATCCGTTCATTATTTAAACGCTTAAACCCTTCCTTTCCAATCAACACCTCTCCTCTGACATCCAGGCGTGGCGGAATTTTTTGACCTTTTTCTTCTTGAAGCAAAAGCGGAACCGAACGTATAGTCCTTACATTCGATGTTATTACCTCTCCGGTAATGCCGTCTCCGCGGGTAGAAGCCATGACAAGAGTACCATTTTCATAAACAAGCTCTACTGCAATACCATCAACCTTCGGTTCTGCAGTATAAATAATTAAATCATCTGTATTAATTTTCTTTTTTATTCGATTATCAAATTCAATTATATCAGAATTATTGAACCCGTTATCCAGGCTAAGCATGGGGATGGAATGAGTAGCTGTCTCGAATTTATCAAGTGGCAATGCCCCTACCCGCAAAGTCGGAGAATCAGGGCTTGAAAGGTCTGGATAGGAAGATTCAAGTTTTAACAGCTCTTGGATCATCCGGTCATATTCAGAATCGGATATCTCCGGATCGTCTAGAATATAGTACCGGTAATTATGTCTATGAAGTTCTTTCCTTAATCTCTCAACCTTTTTAACTATTTTTGGATCTATAAAACCCGGCATAAACTTTGTATCGCCTCACATACTACCTTGCGATTTTGCTTGAATCGTTTTTCTCTAAATCCAGGCCGCCATTTAAAAGTCGCCAATTCATCAGAAACCACGAGTATTCCACCGACTTCAATACTTCTGTATCTTCCCACGGCAAAAAAGGCGGACATTTCCATATCAACAGCCAAGATATCTTTTTTTTGAAAATTTTTTACCTTTCTTGGGGTTTCCCTAAAAATTGCGTCGGTGGACCAGATAGTACCTTTATGATATTTTATATTCTCTTTTATTAATTCTACCTGTATCTTTCTCACGACATTTTTTGACGCCATAGCCTTGGAAGACCTGATCCCATAATGTTTTGATGTTCCTTCATCTATAATTGAAGCTGTTGGAACGATAATATCTCCGATCTTAACATTAAGCGAGACCCCGCCGCACCATCCAAACAATATTATTTTTTGCGCTCCCCATGCGACAAGCGTCTCAAGCAGCATGGCTGCATAAGGTGCACCGATTAGGGGTCCTGCAATAGATATATCAGTATTGGCGTTACTTGCCGTGTATAGCCTGCTCATGAACAAGTTGCTAAAATTATCTTCCCTTATATTCATCAAGTTGCAGATAAGACGAAGATCCTCCTGGCTGCACACCATCACGGAAACAGGTCCAAGGCTCGGAAATTTGTTCCCTTTTACAGGTTTAACGATGGCATCATTTATTATCACGTTCGTTGCAGGTTATATAAGTTTTCTTTTAACTATTCAGCCACCAAGACACAAAGACACAAAGAAAAAGAAATTAATTTATATAATCTTGGTGTCTTGGTGCCTTTGTGGCAAGATACATGAGCAGTTGCGTTTTCTTTAGCTATTTTTACCTTGGATTTACCAGGCGCGACAGCTCATCTTTTACTTCATCAATTATTTCATAAAACCACATCAGATCTTCTATTGTAAGGCGACCTGTCCTGCGATGAGATTCTCCACCTTCCTTTGTTTTATATATCCTTGGGCCAATTTGAAGTTTAGGCTCACCATCGGCATATTTATTAATTGAAATAATAAGTCCGGTTTCATCACACTTCCATTTCTTTAAAATTTTATCCTTTTCAGGGTCAAACGCCATTTTTTCCTCCAATATTTACCACAGAGCGAGAATGTTATTTTAAATTAGACAGGATTTGCAGGCCCGCCCTGGTGCGACTTGCCTGGGACACGCTGTTGTCACTGTAGTACTTAGGAAGTAGAAGCTATATAACTCAGTGCCTGAAAGTCAGGTCTGGGCCAGGGATGAACATGATGTTTTATTATGCTAAAGTTAAGATAACCTCTATTATTCCGCGACTATAAAAGCCCCTTCAAATCCGTCTTTTATCAGAATATTTTCATGCTCTATAGCCTCTTCCAAACTCGAGAATTTGCCGACACGAACCCTGTAAAATGTTTCATATCCGCTATTATAAGTAACTATATGAGCATTCTTGTATTTTCGATCAAGCTTTTGCTTAAGTTTTACGGCGTTTTCCCTGTTGGTAAACGCACCCACTTGAAATGTAAAATTCCCTGTATAATAATCGCCCGGCACATATGATCGTTCAGTTTCTTTTTTAGTTTTTTGATATGAAGCAGAACCAAGTGCAACGATTTCAACCTTGGTAGTGCCTGGGCCGACGATTCCGATTTTTTTTGCAGCTTTGTAAGAAAGATCAATTATTCTGCCGCGAACAAAGGGGCCTCTATCGTTAATTTTAACTTCAATTTTCCTATTATTTTCAAG
This sequence comes from Deltaproteobacteria bacterium, assembly GCA_030604545.1. GTDB lineage: Bacteria > Desulfobacterota > Desulfobacteria > Desulfobacterales > JAUVVS01 > JAUVVS01. The sequence continues at coordinate 3,382 of JAUVVS010000062.1, forward strand.
ATTGTGCACTCTGACATATGTTCCAAGGGGCAGGGTTTTATGAGCGGCTGTCATAGCATGCATGTTATAAATTTCCCCGCTTGCTGTTTTCCTGCCGTGAAACTGCTTGCCATACCAAGATGCTTTACCACGTTGACGAAAACCCTCAGAATGCGGCAAAGGTTTATACCATTTTTTTCCTACTTTATAAGGTTTAGGATGCTCAGACGAACTTGAAGGGAGCACCCTCTTTGAACAGCCATAAGCTATTAAAAATATAAGACTACAAATAAAAAGGAATTTCCAAAAAATAAAGAAACTTACTTGTCGTTTCTTAAATGCCGTCATCTGTCTTCCGTCCTCCGTCTTCCGTCCTCTGCCCTCTGTCTTCTCTCATCTGTCCTCCGTCCTCCGTCATCCGTCCTCTGTCCTCTGCCCTCTGTCCTCTGTCTTCCGTCCTCCGTCTTCCGTCCTCTGCCCTTCGTCCACCGGTCTCTATTTTTCAAGTGCGATCTTCACAACATCCAACATTTTATCTACAAAGTGAAAATGGATTTCCTTTTGAACCTTTTTCGGTATGTCTTCTAAATCCTTTTCGTTCCATTTTGGCATGATAATTGTTTTTATACCGGCACGATGTGCGGCAAGGACTTTTTCCTTTATACCTCCGACCGGCAGTACCTGCCCCCTTAAGGTTATTTCACCGGTCATTGCCAGATCTTTATGTATAATCTTATTGGTGAGGAGAGACGTGAGAGCTGTCAACATTGTAACTCCGGCGGAAGGGCCGTCCTTGGGTATGGCACCGGCCGGGACATGTATATGGATGTCGTGATTTCCAAAATATTCTTCAGAAATTCCTAAGGAGGCCGTATTTGCACGAACGAAGCTTAATGCTGCCGTTGCGGATTCCTTCATAACATCGCCCAATTGGCCGGTTAATGTGAGGTTTTTATTCCCATTCATGGCGGTAGCTTCAATAAAAAGCAGATCCCCTCCTGTGTGTGTCCAGGCAAGGCCCATGGCCACTCCGGGTGTTGAGGTTCTTGCTTTGGCCTCAAAAGTAAAGCGAATCGGACCAAGATATTTGGAGATACTGACAACCTTGATTGCCGCAGACTTTGCAATGCCCTCTACGATATTGCTTGCAACGCCACGACAAATAGTAGCGATTTCCCGCTCTAAGTTCCTTAAGCCTGCTTCGCGAGTATAGCCTGAAATGATCCGTTTTACTGCACCTTTTGTAAAAGATATCTGATCTGCTTTAAGGCCATGCTCTCTCCGTTGGCGAGAAATGAGATATCGATTTGCGATTTTGATTTTTTCATCCTCTGTATAACCCAAAAGCTGCAAAACCTCCATCCTGTCTCTTAAAGCAAGTGGTATGGTATCAAGAATATTCGCAGTCGTGATGAACATGACCTTGGACAGATCAAATGACACGTCCAGGTAGTGATCTGAAAAAGAAAAGTTCTGTTCAGGATCAAGAACTTCCAATAAGGCTGATGATGGATCGCCCCGAAAATCGCTTCCGACCTTGTCTATTTCATCCAGCATAAAGACCGGGTTGTTTGATCCAGAGCGCCTGATTCCTTGGATGATCCGTCCGGGAAGTGCTCCAACATAGGTGCGTCTATGTCCCCTAATTTCTGCTTCATCTCTGACTCCACCAAGTGATATACGGAAAAATTTGCGTCCCAGGGCCCGGGCTATTGAGTTGCCGAGGGATGTCTTTCCGGTGCCCGGCGGACCCACAAAACAAAGGATGGGGCCCTTTGAATCCGGCTTCAACTTACGTACGGCGAGATATTCTATGATACGCTTTTTGGCTTTTTCGAGGTCATAATGGTCGTCATCTAGGACCTTTCGGGCCTTTTTTATATCAAGATTGTCTTTGGTGCTTTCATTCCAGGGAAGTGCAGTCATCCAGTCAAGATAGGTGGAAGCGACTGTATATTCGGCGGAGGACGGATGCATACGAGACAGGCGGTCGAGTTCACGTTCAGCCTCTTTGGCGGCTTCTTCAGGAAGATTTTTTTCCTTTATTTTTGCCCGATAGTCATCAATTTCAACAGTGGCTTTATCTGTTTCACCCAGTTCTTCCTTGATGGCTTTCAACTGCTGGCGCAGAAAATACTCTCTTTGCTTTTTATCCATGTCGCCTTTGACCTGGGTCTGTATCTTATTTCCAAGTTCAAGGATTTCAAGCTGATGATTTGCAATTTTCGTAACTTTTTTTAAACGTTTTTTTATATCATCAATTTCCAGAATCCTCTGCTTATCCTCAGGTGTAGAATTGATGGTAGATGCAACTATATCAGCCAATGTGCCAGGCTCTTGTATTGAATTTGCCATGGCACCGATTTCCTTTGGCAGGCCCGGAGAAAGCTCTATTATCCTGTTGAATAGGGCGCGGATGTTTGACATAAGCGCCTCTGTTTCCTTATCTTTTTTTTCAATATCCGTAATCGGCTCCACACTGGCCAGCAGGTAGGGTTTGCCTTCTACAAAAGATTTTATCTTAAATCTGCTTAAACCTTGCACAAGCAATTGTGCTTTATCGTCTTCGATTTTTGCCATTTTTAGGATTAAAGCAATGGTGCCTACGGTAGACAGATCATCTTTGGAGTAAGTACCATCCTCTGTCTTCTTTTTTGATACAAGGAGTCCTATTATGCGATCTTTGGACATTGCTTCGTCGATAAGCTGAATAGATTCAATCTGCATGACAATCAGGGGTAGAACCATTTTTGGGAAAAGGGCTGTATCAAATAAAGGCAGGATAGGTATAATTTCCGGGATTTTTTCGGCGGCAATTTCTGTGGGTGGTTGTTGTTCTGCCATGGTTACCTCCAATTCTTCCAAAGGCCTGTTGTTGACTAGTTATCCATCTGCAATCGGTATCTTGTGCGTCTTATCAATTTGTAATTTGGCAAGTCGAATCTGGAGAAAACCGTTTGAATAGGATGATGTCACTATCTCAGTATCGATAGGTGTTGGGAGATACAGGAATCGCTCAAATTTCCCGTACTGGATTTCGGCGAGCCTGTAAGTTGCGCTTTCCGAGCTGGGTATTTCTTTGCGTTTCCCAGAGATCTTGACAGCCTTACTGTTGATTTCCACTTCCAAATTTTCTTTTTCGACTCCGGCGATCTCAGCCCGAATGATTATCTCTTCCTCAGTTTCATATATGTCCATTTGTGGAGTCCATCTTTGTTCGGAAGAGGCGAACATGGGGCTCACCGGTCGGGGTCTAAACATTCCTTCAATAGTCTTTTCGATTTTGGAAGTTAAGCTGTCAAAATCGTTTCCGAATCTTATTTTGATATAGTCCATTTTCGACTCCTGTATGTTACTTAGTATCTTTTTTACCTTTGTCATTTCCGATTCTTAATAAATTAACATCATAATGAGGATTTGTAAAGTTAGTCTTTTATTAAATTTTCGTTCAGACACTAACTAATATCAAATAACGATTAACGCTTCCAACTTGTCATGGTCAGTACATTTTATAGATTTTTCAGATAATGCAATTTTTCGAGGAGGTACATTTCTCTTAAGATCATGGTTGAGCGACTTCGCACATATATTGATGGGCGATCCACTCTGAGCCTTAACGGATTTGGAAGTACTGCCGCCAGTAGTGCACATTCTCTTCGTCCAAGACGAATGGGAGGTTTCCTGAAAAACTTTTTACTGGCTGCGCCTATTCCGAAAACACCATCGCCAAACTCGGCAATGTTCAGGTAGACCTCAATAATTCGACGCTTTGGCCATAGAAGTTCGATAAGGACTGTAAAGTATGCTTCGATCCCTTTACGTATAAAACTTTTACCAGGCCAAAGGAAAAGATTCTTTGCAACCTGTTGAGAAATTGTACTGGCTCCGCGAACACGAATGCCCTTTGTCTTTTCATATAAGGCTTCAATGATAGATTCACTATCGAAACCCCAATGATATGGGAATTTCTGATCTTCTGAGGCTATTACCGCAATGAGGGCGCGAGGTGATATTTCTTTAATATCAACCCATTTGTAGCGAATTTTAAATCCTTTTCTGTCATTTAACCAAGCTGAAAAACTTCGCTGCATCATAAAGGAAGAAGTCGGTGGGTCCATCCAGCGTAAGAGCAGGACAGGAAGAATAGTAGTCAATACTAACAATATGATTACTGTTATAACAAATATTTTGATATATCTTGAGAGATTATATAATAGAAGCATTTGTGGATGAATTCATAAAAAGTTCTTTTATTCACTACTCACAAAATGGGCGGAGGTAGTTTCAAGTTTCAACTCCAGATGGGAATAATCTTAACCACACGGGTCCGGTAATCTCTACCAACCCCAATGATGCAAATGCAAAACCCCATCCAACTATTCCATTGCCGACAATATCCAAAACGCCGCCCACGGCAAGAGGCGCCAGAAATGCCATGCAAAAGCCTAAAAATGAATACACAGCCATGGTCCTGCCGCGTTCATGAGCCCGTGCGGCTGATACCATCCCTGCTGCAAGTGATCCACTGTCGAGCATCACAAAGATACAGTAGACGAAACAGAGGCCAACGACGATCATGAACGGCAATCCTGCACTAAACCCGATTACAATCCCGAGGAGTCCGGAAATTAACATAATGGTATTAATCACACGCCGTCGGCCCCAACGCAAGGCTCCTTCATTACCTAGTATGCTTGCCGGTACGCCAGCCAAAATAATTAATGTTGCTATATTCTGTAAGCCGAACTTATAAGACACTTCCGGCTGTAAACTCAAGCTGAAAAAAAGAAAAGCCACCAGCCATGAACGGAATCCGAATAGTCCCCAGCAATGTACGGCATATCCAAGCATATAACCGACAGCCGATCGATTTCGAATAGCCGGTCTTAAATCCCAAAAGGCAGTCATGGCCTTCTCATCAGGCGACCACAGTTTTCCGGGCTTTACCGAAAAAGCAAAGAGTAAAAACCCCGTTAGAGGTCCCAAGGCTATTATTTCAGCAGCCCAGCGCCAGCCAATCCAGTTTGCTAGCAAACCGGTCAAAAATACTGATAAGGCGGT
>JAUVVS010000216.1 GCA_030604545.1 Deltaproteobacteria bacterium
GACAGGATTTACCCCAGTTAAATAAAAATGAATTGTAATATTTTAGCTGTTTGAAAACAAGGCCGCTTGAAAGATAATTAAATTTTAACCGTGTAAAACTCGGGCATAAGTGAGTGTAAAGAAAGAAAAGTGCATGTCTTTTAAATAAAACAGCTAAGCTATTAAAGCTAATCAACCTTTGAAACACACCGATGCATATCCCTGTTCTTTCTTAACACTCACTAATACCCTCAGACAATTACACGGCTGAAAATTTAATCACCTTTCAAGCTTATTTGTATAAAATGGTTTCAAAGGGCTAAAGTGTTACAAAAAGCTTAAAATATGAACGTTTTAAGTATCAGTTATTCTGTGGGTATCACATCACCGATGTAGTTGCTCAGTTTTACAAATTCCTGCACTGTCAAAGTTTCGGCGCGCCTGGATGGATCGATACCGGCATTTTTTAGCACTTGTACGGCTGTTTTTGCATCTATATGAAGTTCGCTGCCCGCAAGAGCATTTTTTAAAGTTTTTCGTCTCTTTGAAAATGCTGCTTTTATTACCCTGAAAAAAAACAGTTCATCCTTTACAGGATATTTAATTATATTTTTAAATATTATTTCGAGGACCTCGGAATCAACTTTTGGTTTCGGGAAAAAAAGAGAGGCCTTGACTTCTGCAAGTCTTTTTATATCTGCACAGTAACGGAGCATAACCGTAAGCCTACCGTAATCCTTGCAGCCTGGCTGCGCGGTGATTCTTTGGGCAAGTTCTTTCTGAAACATAAGGATGGCCTTATTTACAGATTTTCTGGTATTGATAAGTTGGATAAGAATCTGAGAAGAGATGTTGTAGGGAAGGTTTCCGATTACAATTATTTTTTTGTTTGCATTTTCCGCCAACGTCTTAATATCGACTTTTAATATATTTTTTTCTATTAAAACAACATTTGAAAGACCAAGTGTATGAAGCTCTGTTTTTAATAGTTCAATTATCCTATGATCCTTTTCAACCGCATAAACCTTTGCTGAGGTACGTGCCAGGGAAATTGTGAGAGCGCCGAGACCCGCCCCAATTTCCAGAACGATATCTTCCGGGGAGATTCCGGAGCGGTCTATGATCATGTCTGCTGTAGCAGGATCATCCAAAAAATGTTGGCCGAGCTGTTTTTTAGCATATATGTCGTGAGAAGCTAGTAATATTCTAGGAGATGTCATATATTTAGATCAAAGGATTAAGGCTTAATACCGGTGGATTTTCCATTGATATTTTTTTTTGAGCGGAGTGTTGTAAATATTTTATATGTTATAAAGTATGCGATAATACCGGGCATGATCCCTACGATCACTCCGCCGGTTATCATTGCAATGCTAACATCCATTCCCATCTCAAAAAGTTCTGAAAGCGACTCATATTTTTTTTGAAAGGGTGATGAATTGCCTAAAAGAAACATTCCAACTTTATAACTTTCTACGTATAAAAATGGTATGAGCGGAATGCCGACACCGGATCCAATGGCAGCAGCTGCTTTGCTGGCCCGTAAAATAAATGCCAGGGCAACGGCAAGTAGGGTTTGGAAAGGAAAGGTCGGGGTTGCGCAAACAAAAATCCCAATTCCCATTCCCATGGCAATATAATGGGGATCACCCTGAAGCTGTTTTATGCGGGAGAGATATTTTTTTATGCCGTCTTTTAGCTGCATAATTTTAAGTTATCATGAAAAATTGTTCTTTTCAATGCTTCATTATTCTCATCCTGTATCTTTCAAACCCACAGAGTTCCATGTCTAAACCTTGACTTAAGCCATAAATGGCTATATTACGTTAAACTATTCTTTGACCTCTTATCCAAGGAGAATCCCATGGCAAGAAGAAAGGGAAAGCCGGTAAGTTTTGATGCAATGATTAAATTTTTTATGCAGAATTACAATATTCCAACCAAAAAAGATATAGAAAAAATTATGGCAAGGATTGATCGCCTCGAAACGCTTATTAATACTTTAACAGCATCCGTAAAAATCAGACGAGTATCTGACAGAGGTATTGCCAAAGTTAAAACATCAGGCATGACAGCTTCTGACATAGTTCTGGATGTAATAAAGAGATCCAAAAAAGGAGTAGGTTTTGCCGATATTCAGAGTAAAACAGGTTTTGGGGATAAGAAACTTCGAAATATTATTTATCGGCTGCACAAAAATGGTAAAATTACTCGCAAGAATAGAGGAATATATATGATTGATGATTGATGATTGGCGATTGACGATTTATGAAGTCATAAAAAGTTATACCAATCGTCAATCTTCAATCCCAAAAGGACTTCCTGATGAAAAAGATTCTAGATAAAAATAATCCAAATCTAAAAGAAGATGACAGCATTTTCGGTTATCGTATTAAACGGATAGCTGAACTTGAGCAAATCAATTCATTTTTCTATTCACTTGAACATAATGCTACGGGAGCTAAGCATATCCACATAAGTAACAATGACAAGGAAAACACATTCAGCGTGGCCTTTAAGACCGTGCCAAAGGATTCAACCGGTGTTGCACATATCTTGGAGCACACTGTTCTTTGTGGTTCTAAAAGATTCCCTATACGTGATCCTTTTTTTTCAATGCTGAAAAGAAGCCTGAACACCTTCATGAACGCCTTTACAGCGTCTGACTGGACAATGTACCCTTTTTCCACCCTAAACAGGAAAGACTTTTACAATCTCATGGATGTTTATCTTGATTCTGTCTTTTTCCCAAACTTAGAAAGACTTAGCTTTAGACAGGAGGGACATCGCTTTGAAATTGAGGATGATTCGCAAGATCCTGATTCTTACAAGCTGGTTTATAAGGGTGTCGTGTACAACGAGATGAAGGGCGCCATGTCATCGCCTGATCAGGTATTAACAAGGAACCTTTTAAAAGCCCTGTATCCCTCTACAACTTACAAACATAATTCAGGAGGTGATCCGGTCGTAATTCCTACATTGACATATGATCAGCTTGTTGCTTTTCACGGACGACATTATCACCCAAGTAATGCATTTTTTTATACCTATGGGAATCTCCCGTTAACGGAACACCTGAATTTTATCACTAATAAAATATTAAATAATTTTGAACGTATTGATCCCAAAACGGACGTACCTCCTCAGCCTCGTTGGAGCAAATCAAAAAAAGTAGTATATCCATATCCACTCGGACAAAATGAAGATCCATCAAAGAAATATCAAATTTGTTTAGCATGGTTGACTTCGGATATAAAAGACACTTATGAGATCCTTATCCTTACATTGCTTGAGCAAATCCTTTTAGGGAATCCCGCATCTCCCCTTCGCAAGGCACTGATAGATTCAGGACTCGGAACCGCCTTAAGTGACGGAACCGGCTTTGACGCTGATAACAGGGATACCTTATTTGCTTGTGGCTTGAAGGATGTGAAAGAATCTGCTGATGGAAAAATCGAGGAAATTATATTTGATGTTTTAAAGAACCTTGTAACAGAGGGAATTGACAAAAAACTGATTGAATCCGCTATTCATCAGATTGAATTTCATCGAAAGGAGATCACAAACACGCCATATCCATATGGTATTAAATTGTTATTATTATTTTCAGGCTGTTGGTTTCATGGGGGTGACCCGGAAAGAATTTTAAAGTTCAACGCGGACCTTAAGCGGCTTCGGGATGAACTTTCTAAAGGACCTGTTTTTGAAAACCGAATAAAAAAGTATTTTTTAGATAATCCCCACAGAGTACTTTTCAAACTTGTCCCTGATCAGCTGATGGAACAGAGGGAAAACCTTAGAGCCACGGCCGAGCTTGAAAGTATCAAGGCCAAAATGTCGCGATATGACCTTAATAAAATAAAAGAAAATGGGGATGCTTTAAAACAGCTCCAGGATACCACTGAAGATATTTCTTGTCTTCCCACCTTAGAGCGGAAAGATATTCCTCCATCAATTGAAATCATAAAAGAAACAACTTCATATAGTATTGCAAAAGCTACTTGCTATAAGCAGCCAACCTCCGGAATTTTTTACTTTTCAACTGTCGCAGGAACCGGGTCTTTGCAGAAAAGGCTGATACCTCTCGTTCCTTTTTTCTGCTTTGCGCTCCCTAAAATAGGCACTTTAATTCATGACTTCACGGAGGTGGCTCAGCGTATTGATGCTTATACCGGCGGCATCAGCTTATTAGCCGATGCACGCACCAGTTTCGGCGCACAGGGTTCTTGTGTCCCTTTTATTTCATTGAACGGAAAGTGTCTTGTCCGTAATCAGGAAAGGATGTTTGAAATTATTGAAGAGCTTTTATGCAAATTCGATTTTTCGGATCTGGTTCGCCTAAAGAGCCTTCTTCTTGAATACAGAGCCGGTATAGAATCCATGATTATACATAATGGCCATAGGTTTGCAATTTCGCTTGCTTCTCGAAACTTTTCACAAGCGTTTGCACTTAGCGAAATTTGGTCCGGTATACACCAATTACAAAGCATAAAAGATATTACTGATAATCTTAAGGACGATAAATTAAAATCGATTTCTGAAGATTTGGCATTAATCGGCAAAAGCCTTTTAACAAA
>JAUVVS010000050.1 GCA_030604545.1 Deltaproteobacteria bacterium
ATTTAACGCACAGCGTCTGATCAATCCCCTTTTTACGATTTTTAGTTGTAAATACGGCATCAACCGGGCAACATCCAACGCAGATGTCACAGCCGCGCGCACATTTGTCTAAATCAATATAAAAGGCCGTTAGTTTTCTGCACATCATTGCAGAGCAACGCTTTTCTTCAATATGAGCTTTGTATTCATCCTTAAAGTACTTAAGAGATGTAAGGACAGGGTTGGGGGCGGTTTTGCCCAAACCACAGAGTGAGCCAAGCTTTATATCTTCACTCAGGCTCTGCAATAGTTCCAGATCATTCTCGCGGCCCTCTCCCTTTGTTATTCGCTCCAGAATATTAAGCATATGATGAGTCCCGACCCTGCAAAAAGTACATTTGCCGCATGATTCCTTCTGGGTGAAATCAAGGAAATAACGGGAAATATCTACCATGCAGGTGTCCTCGTTCATTACTACCATGCCCCCGGAACCCATCATGGCTCCGGCTTCTAATAGAGAGTCAAAATCAATGGGAATATCTAAAAAATCAGACGGAAGACATCCTCCTGATGGTCCCCCAATTTGAACCGCCTTGAATTTCTTTTTATTCGGAATACCACCGCAGATATCAAAAACAAGGTTCCGCAGTGACACACCCATGGGAATTTCAACCAAGCCGGCGTGGACAACATCTCCGACTATTGAAAAGATGGCGGTGCCTGGACTGTTTGCCGTACCTATTCCTCTATACCAGTTTGCACCTTGTTTTATGATTGGTGGAACAGTTGCAAAAGTTTTAACATTATTGATCACCGTCGGCTTGCCATGGAGGCCTCTATGAACAGGATAAGGAGGGCGATATCGGGGCATACCTCTCTTTCCTTCTATGGACTGAATCAGGGCGGTTTCCTCTCCACAAACAAATGCGCCTGACCCCTGAAACACATCCATGTCAAAATCGAAAGCGCTGCCCAAAATATCTTGTCCCAAAAGCCCCACTTCTTTTGCCTGCTGAATAGCTTTGGTAACTATTTTTACGGCAAGTGGATATTCCGCTCTCACATACACAACCGCTTTCCGGGCACCAACGGTATAAGCACAAATGATCATCCCTTCAATGACCTGGTGTGGATTACTTTCCAGTATGGTTCGATCCATGTACGCCCCAGGATCCCCCTCATCCGCGTTGCAGATCACAATTTTATTTCCTTGAGCATTTCTTGCAATCTCCCATTTTTTTCCGGTTGAAAATCCGGCCCCTCCTCTTCCCCTGAGACCGGCGCTGTGGATTATCTCGATGATTTCATCGGGTGTATATTGAAGTGCTTTAACAAGACTTTGATACCCACCCTCGGCAATATAGTCGTAGATGTCTTCCGGATCAATATGTCCGCAGTTTTCCATGACTACACGCTTTTCTTGATTGAATCGAGGAAACTCCATAACCGAGGGAATCATGTCGTTTTCTTCCATGGCGCCGTATACATGCTCAAAACGAGGATCACCCTCTTCTAAAAAGAACCTGGCCAGCATCTTTGCTTTTCCGGCATTAACCTCATGATAGAGTATAGGTGGGAACCCGGATTCAGGATGATCTATGACAACCAACGGCTCAGCATAGCAATGACCTATACAACCGACGGTATGAATTCGGGCTTCGATTTTTCGTTGAGCAAGCACTTCTTCAAATGCAGCTTTCGTATCCAGCGCTCCGGAGGCAATGCCACATGTAGCCATGCCGATGTATATCCTGGGAACCAGCGCATCCCCGAATGCATTCCTGCGCCTTTCGGCCTCTTTTCGGATTAAGCTGAATGCTTTATCAATTTTTTCCGGATTAGTCCGATCCATTTTTTTTGCGTTTCTCTTTTTCCTTTTCTATTTTAAAGCCAAGGATAATTCCCTCAACTTTGCTTGGAGCCATACGCCCATGGACAGTTTCGCCAACTATACCCACAGGGGCCAAAGCACAGCAACCAACACAGGCGACCCTTTCAATACTAAACTCTCTGTCCGGCGTGGTTTCACCCTCGGAAATCTCAAGCTTTCGTTCAAAATTTTCAAGTATGATATCACCACCTTTTATGTGGCATGCCGTGCCAAGGCAAACCTTAATCGGATGTTTACCTGGTGGATGAAATCGGAATTGGTTGTAGAAAGTTGCAACGCCATAAACCTCACAGGTGGAAATATCCAGGTGCCGGGCCACCATTTTTATGGCGAAGGGCGGGATATAGGCGTGTTTTTCTTGGATCATCTGGAGGATAGGGATAAGGTCCCCTCTTTTTTTTTCAAATTTTTTAAGGCGGGACCTTATATCATCGAGTATTGCTTCTTTTTCGGCGTTGAACTCATCATCCATAAACCAATCCCAAAATACTTACAGTTGTTCAGCCACAAAGACACTAAAGCACAAAGAGAAATATTGAAACTGCTGTAACCGTTCACAGGTTCAGACCGTTATATTTTCTCTATGACACCGTATGCAGACTGTATTCTGTCCCGAAGCATGAAACAAAGCCTTTCCAGCACATTAAAGCCAAGCTCCTTATTATTGAGCATCATGTTTCTTAAGTCTGCACCTTTTATAATCAGAATTTTTGAAGCTTTTTTACATAGAGCTGAAGACATAAGTATGTGAGGCTCACCCAAAAGCGTTGAAAAGCATCCGAAAACTCTTCCCTTGCCAAGGGCTCCGATGATAACGCTTCCTTTGCGTGTACCCAAGTTTCTTGATCTTTCCAGGAATATGTGGCCTTCGGCAATAATATAAAGATGCTTTCCGAAATCACCCTGCCGAAAAACATATTCCCCGGTTTCATAGTTTTCCACCTGACAGAGGCCGGCAATCTTCTCGGTATCATGTTTTGACAACCCCTTAAAAAACTCACAATTTTCCAAAGTTTGTTTAATCTCTGAATGGTTCATTTTTAATCCCTTTGATTCACATTTAGTATTTTACTTGAGGTAATTATTTAGCCACCAAGACACCAAGTCACAAAGAGAAAGAGATTTATCACGAAATCACGAAAATACGAAAACATGAAAAACATAATGTTATTTCGTGATTATTTTTAAATTTATAGTAACACTTTAGCCCTTTGAAACCAGTTGGTACAAATAAGCTTGAAAGGTGATTTAATTGTAAATCTTTTCCTACTCAACCATTTAACCACTCAACTATTTGACGATGTCTAATCTTGTTGTATTGGTTACCTTAGCGTCTACTATTTCAGTTCATCAAATCTGCAGCTCAATATCATCATTTCTCCCTCAAAAAAAGTCTTAATTTTATAAGGCAAGTTATCAAATAGTCTAATCATTGCTTCATTTTGGGGTGAAGTGTATGCATAGAGCCCGGAAATTCCATTTTCATGTGCCGCCTCGGAAAGCTTTTTCTGTAAGATATTCCCAAGCCCTTTTTTTTGAAAATCTTTGCTCACTGAAAATGCAATTTCCGCCATATTTTTTTCTTCGTTAAGTAGATATTCACCGATCGCAACAACCCTTCCAAAACCGAATTCTCCGACAACGGCAACCATTGTCAAATTCTTGATATAATCGACCAGGGAAACTCCTTCTACTTCCTCATGAACAAAACTGGTCTTTTCATGAAAAAACCTTGATACAATATCATTCTTGTCCAGATTATAAAAATGCTCCTGTATCCTTCTTTCATCAACAGGTTTTGCCGGTCTGATCGTTACCTGTTCACCATTAATCTCCCTTGTCTCTTCCAGTTTTAGCGGATATATACCTTGGATAGATCGGGTAAAGGTGCGCTCAGGACCGAGCAGGGCCATATTCTTGGCTTCGTAAAAAAGTTCACCGCGAAAATCAGGATGAGCAATACTAATCATAGCCATGGCCCTCTCCTGAAGACTTTTCCCAAATAGATTTACAACACCATATTCCGTTGCCACATATTGAACATCTCCCCTTGGAACAACGATTTCAGTGTCATTCAGCAATGGAACAATGCGGCTCTTTTTGCCTTGCATGGCTGTTGAGGAAAGCAAAAGAATCGATTTGCCGCCTTCCGATTGAGCAGCTCCTCTGATAAAATCGAGCATACCGGTAACACCTGAAAAATGGTTATAGGGAAGAGCATCAGCCGCAACCTGGCCTGTGAGATCCATGCTCATGGCTACGTTCAATGAGACCATCCTGTTATGACGGCAAATAACAGCAGGATCATTTACATAATCTGAAGGATGAAATTCAATACCCGGATTATCATGTAAAAATTCGTAAAGATCACTAGTACCGATTGCAGTACTGGCTACAAGTTTGCCCTCGTTGAATCCCTTTTTGCGGTTTGTAATTACGCCCCTTGAGACAAGGTGCATAATTTCGTTTGTCACGTACTGGGTGTGAACACCGAGGTCATTTTTTTGCGAAAGGGTTGTGAGAACTGCTTGCGGTGTTGTTCCGGGACTGATCTGGATTGTTGAACCGTCGTCTATAAGCCTCGTAATAAGCCTGCCAATAGTATAAGCGGATTCAGATTCCGGTGTTTTCCCAATTGTAAGAAGATCTTCATCATGTTCAACAACTACAGCCACATCGTTTACATGAATAAAGCTCCGACCGAGCACCCTGGGCATTTTTGAATTAACCTGAGCAATGACAAGGTCAGCGGATAAAGCAGCCGCAAGGGTCACATCCACGGAAATACCCAGGCTCATCCAGCCGAAATCACCCGGCGGAGACACCTGAACAAGAGCTACATGGATGGGAAGCCGTCTGCTTTTAAAAAGGCGAGGCACGGCTGAAAGGTTCATGGGAGTTATAAATCGTTTGTTTCTTGCAAGACTTTTGGATTTTGCAGATCCAAGATAAAAAGATCTGATATTCAAACTATGGCCCTTTGTTTTTTTTGCAATCAACGCTAAAGGGCTACTTTCAAGAGTCATCAGCCGGACGATTTCAATATCTTTTAAGCTTTCAACCGCTTCAGAAAGTTCCCTCACCAGATGTTGGGGTTCTCCGCATGAAGATCCGATAAAAACCCTTTGGCCCGGCTTGATCAGATTCATTGCCTTTTCTCCGGTGAGTTTCTTCTCGATATAATTGTCTGCCCAATAGTTGTTTAACGCCATGATTCTTTCCAATCAAGTCTTGCTGTTGTATTTATCACTTTTAAGTACGAAGGCAATGTTCAAAGACATATATATTATCTTATCCTGTAAGGATTATCAAGAAGAAGATGGTTCAATGCTTCGTGTCTTGCGAACCAGCATTATAATAACTCCTACAAGCACAAGGGAGATAACTCCCAATGCAGCGAATACAGGTTCTATTCCCAAAGTCGTCTCAATTGCTTCTACCATTTTAACAGATAGCGCTCCAATTCCAAAGGTTAAAACAAACTTGGTGCCATAGGCGGAATGGTGGAACTTTTTTGGTGTAAATTGTGCCACCAAAGTGTTCTCAAAAGGCTGTATTCCGAGAAGAAAGAAAAAATATACCATTGCCAGGAACACCAGAGGCAAATCCCGCGCAATTCCCATTAAAAATGTTATAGGAACAATTACTGAGATAAAGACAAGATAACAGAATTTTGGGTCAAATCGCTCTGCCAGGTGCCCTCCTGTGTATTGGCCCAGCATTCCTATTAAGTAAACAAAGGATACAATGGAGGTGGCCACCAGGTTTTTAGAAAGCCCCTTTCCCAATAATGACGAAAACCATTGAAAAATTTCCTGGTTTTTTAGTTCAAAATATGCAGGAAGTATTATTGTTGATCCTCTATATATAATTCCTGCCAGCATCATAGCTACAAGCAGAATGAGGAAAGCCCTTGTTAGTCTGTTTTCTTCACCAGATACTGCTTCCTTTGGGTTCTGCGACTCGAAAAGAGGAAAAACGAAAATAAGTGCCACACCTATGATGTTCATTATGCCCATTATTAGATAGGCAACCCGTAGTCCCCAGAGCCAGTTAAATATTCCTGCCAATAGAGGAGACATTGCAATCCCCAAATTTCCGAACATTCCATTATACCCCATCCCCAAACCGACGCGCTTTATTTCTTTTGAGATAAGGCCCAGGCCTGCCGGATGGTAGATACCTGAAAAGAGTCCGAGTAATGCCAGGGAGACAAAAAAACCCGTTGATGATTCGATCCATATTGCTGCAGCCAAAGCACTGAGACCTGATCCGAAATAGAAAAGGATTAGAAGAAATTTTGCGCTCCACCTATCAGCCGCCATACCCCATGGAAGTGCAGTAATTCCGAACAGGAAATACATCCAGAATGACATTCCAAGTACATTTGCCATATCCATGTTCAACTTTAATGCAAGGGGGAAAACCAGAGCAGTAAAAAAAAACATGTTAAAATGACATATGAAATGACCGAAACAAGTGGAGATCAAAATGCTGCGTTCCCTGGAATTCATATTACCTCTCTGTATATTCTAATTTGGGTTTTGTAGCAAAATGTTTATCTACTTTCAAGCTTGACGTCCAGTTCCATTTTACCTATAATTCCGTAGTATCAAAATTTTGTAACACTTTAGCCCCTTGAAACCAGTTTATACAAATAAGCTTGAAAGGTGATTAAATTTTCAACCCTTGAACCCTGAACCTGTGAACGCCTACGATTTTTTTTAGGAACGCATAATGAATGATATATTACTGATTGTTGTTGTTCTACTTTCTATTTTATCAATTATTCTTGTATTAATTCTAACCAAACGCAAATCTGGTGATAGTCTAACAAAAATAGAAGATAATTTTGCCGCTCTGGAAAAAAGACAAGAACAGACTGAGCATACAATTAAAGATGAAATTACCAGGAACAGACAGGAAACTGCAGGCAGTGCGAGACAGGCGCGGGAGGAACTCAGCAAATCCTTAAAGTATTCCAGCGATTCACTGCTTCAACGAATGACCGAAAATGCCGGCATGCAAAAAGGTCAGCTCGATTCCTTTTCCAAGCAGCTGGGGGATATGACCAAACTCAATGAAGAAAAACTGGAACAAATGCGCAAGACTATGGAAAATCAGCTGCGGGCATTACAGGAGGACAATAGCAAAAAGTTGGAGCAGATGCGTGCCACAGTTGATGAAAAACTACAGTCTACCTTAGAAAAGCGTTTAGGCGAATCGTTTAAACAGGTAAGTGAACGTTTAGAACAGGTGTATAAAGGATTGGGCGAAATGCGAAACCTGGCCACCGGTGTCGGCGACTTAAAAAAAGTCTTAACCAATGTAAAGACTCGCGGCACCTGGGGCGAAATCAGACTTGGTAATATTCTGGAACAGATATTAACTCCGGATCAGTATGATGTTAATGTGCCAACCAAAAAGGATAGTAATGATAGAGTAGAATTTGCCATAAAATTGCCTGGACAGTCTTCTGATAAAGAAAAGATCGTCTGGTTGCCCATTGACTCCAAATTCCCACAGGAAGATTACCAGCGTTTAGTGGATGCGCAGGAGGCGGCAGATAAGGAACTGGCGGAAAAATCGATTAAAAACCTGGAAATGCGAATAAAGATGGAAGCCAAAAATATTAAGGAAAAGTATATTGATCCTCCCAATACCACCGATTTTGGGATTATGTTTTTACCTGTTGAGGGATTGTATGCAGAGGTGCTACGAAGGCCGGGTTTGTGTGATATTTTACAGTGGGAATACCGTATTGTCGTTACCGGTCCAACAACCCTGGCTGCACTTCTGAACAGTCTGCAGATGGGTTTTAGGACACTTGCAATCGAAAAACGTTCCAGTGAAGTATGGGAGCTTTTAGGTATAGTTAAAACGGAATTCGGCAAATTCGGTGGTGTGCTGGCTAAAACAAAGAAGAAACTTCAAGAGGCCAGTAAAACCATAGATCAGGCAGAAGTACGTACGAGGGCAATAGAACGGAGCCTGAGAGAAGTCCAGGAAGCGCCGATAGAGGAGACCGTTAAACTAGAGTAAGAAAAAGACTTGGAAAATCTATGAAAGACTTGAAATCTATTTTTGAAAGATTAAAAACAAATGAAGAAATCGCACGGAGGTTTCATACGGTTGAGACGAAAATTCTTTCCATTCTGAATTTTGTTGATCTTTTTGAAACACTCCTTACTTCAATCATGAAAGAATTCAAGGTGCCTTATGTATGGCTCTCCTTAATTAAAAATAGCGAATTGACCAACCTTTTACAGTCCCAGGAATCTTCAGATATTTTGAAAGAACGATTGAACCTTATCAACAGAAATACCTTTATTAAACTTGTCGGAAACAACACTAAACCGATACTTGCAAATAAAAATTTAAAGCCATATTTTAAATTTTTTCCTAAAACCCGAAAATACTTAATCAAGTCTATAGCCGTTGTTCCGATTTTCCTTGACGGAGAGATTGTCGGGAGCCTAAACCAGGCAGACATTTCCCCATCGCGTTTCCAGCCCGGTCTTGACACAAGTTTACTTGAACATCTTGCCGTGAAGGTATCACTCTGCCTGTCAAATGTTGCAGCCCATGAAAAACTGAGATTACTTGCCAATCGTGATCCGCTTACAGGACTTTTTAACCGAAGAGTCATGGAAGATATTCTCAAAAGAGAATTTGCTCGTGCAATCCGATATAAAAAAAGCCTGTCGGTCATTTTTATTGACCTTGACGATTTTAAGAACGTAAATGATACCTATGGACATGATCAAGGGGATGATCTCTTAAAATACGTTGCAGAACAACTGATTAAAATGAGCCGTGAGATCGACGTTGTAGCAAGGTTTGCCGGAGATGAGTTTGTCGTTATCCTTCCTGAAACTTCTTCTGAAAATGCAGAGAATCTTATGTCTCGTTTTGTGTTGTATTTATCGAAGCACCCTTTGAAAAAGGGAAAAATTTCCATCGCGGCTGCCATTAGCTTTGGGGTTGCATCTACAGAAGATAAGTCAATCAAGGATCCCCTACAGCTTTTAAAGAAGGCGGATAAAAAACTGTACCGCTTAAAAAAGCAAAAGGTATCCAACAGGAGATACCTTCAGGAAGTACATAACTAATTTTGATGAATTTGGCTTTTATGAATTCGTCAACTTTATTGATGTTTCCTTTTTTTCTGCCTGGCATAAAAATTTCTTACACGGATAGATTGTGGATCAAGGTTGGTCAGCTCGTATTCTTCAGCCCATCCCATTGCTTCTAAGTACTCCTGTATGGTAATTCTGCGCCAGATTTCCGGATAGTCAAAGGCTTTATAATCCACATGATATTGATGCATGA
>JAUVVS010000227.1 GCA_030604545.1 Deltaproteobacteria bacterium
TGCTGACGGCTGCATGGTATGCTTCCTATTTGCTACGCTTCAACTTTGAGATTTCTGAGAAGAGCATGTTCTTTCTCAAGCGAATGCTTCCCCTTGTTGTGGGGATAAAGATTATTATCTTTTATACCTTTAATCTGTATAAAGGAATGTGGCGCTATACCAGCATTAAAGATTTCTTTGATATTATTAAAGCCTCCACTGTGAGTTCACTGATTATCGTCTCAATCATCCTCTTTACTTACCGTTTTGTTGGCTTTTCACGATCAATCTTCATCCTCGACTGGGGTATTACAGTCTTTTTAATATCGGGGTATAGACTTAGTATTCGTCTCTATTTCTCTATTGTTTCCGGAAATAATCTTAACAGTAATCCTTTTGCTAAGCTTTTTACGCAGCAACGGGATATACCAGACCGCAGGAAAAATCTTCTGATTATTGGTGCTGGTGGCTGCGGAGAAAAAATATATCGTGAGATCCAGGACAACGCTAGGTTACGCTATAGAGTTGTTGGTTTGGTTGACGATGATACATCTAAAGTTGGGATGCAAATTCACGGCATCCCCGTGGTGGGTACAACCGAGGAGATTAAGCTAGTTGCCACCAAGCTCAATGCTGAAGAAATTCTTATCGCCATCCCTTCGGCTTCTTCAACGCAAATGCGTAAAATTATCTCAAATTGCGAAAAAAGTAATATACCTTTTAAGACAGTTCCGGGAATGGGAGAGTTAATAGATGGTAAGGTGACGGTTAAGGCAATCCGGGACGTGGCCTATCGCGACTTGTTGGGCCGAGAAATCATTGACCTTGAAGAGGACCGCATAAGAGCTTATATCGAAAACTCAAGGGTTTTAGTCACTGGAGCAGGAGGCTCCATTGGATCAGAGCTATGCCGACAGATCTGCCGCTTCCAGCCCGACAGCGTAATTCTCTTTGAAAGGTCGGAAAGTTACCTTTATGAGGTAGAACTGGAACTTAGGAAAAATTTCCCTTATGTCAATATCATTTCAGTACTTGGAGACATTCGAGACCGGACTCAGCTTTCCCATGCCTTTTCGGATTATCGGCCAAATGTTGTTTTTCACGCCGCTGCATATAAGCACGTGCCCCTCATGGAGCTTCAACCCTGGAAGGCCGTAAAGAACAACATCCTCGGCACCCGAAACATGATCGACATTTCAAACAAATATTCAGTTGAGCGATTCGTTTTTGTCTCTACTGACAAGGCTGTTCGACCTGCAAACATTATGGGTGCCAGCAAGCGAGTAGCGGAACATCTTGTTCAATGCCAGAATGGTAACGGCCTTTCCAATTTCTCTTTCATGATTGTCCGTTTTGGTAATGTGGTAGGTAGTATCGGCAGCGTGGTACCTATGTTCAGAAAACAGATTGAAAATGGTGGTCCGGTCACAGTGACTAACCCGGAGGTGACACGCTACTTTATGACTATTCCCGAGTCCTGTCAGCTTATCTTGCAGGCCGGAGCCATGGGGGAAGGCGGCGAAATTTTTCTTCTTGATATGGGCACACCCATCAAAATTGACGATATGGCCCGCGATCTTATCCGTCTTTCCGGCTTTGAGCCTGATGTGGACATAAAGATTGAGTACATTGGCCTCAGGCCTGGGGAAAAACTATACGAGGAGCTTATTACCGAGGGTGAGGGCATCATTCCAACCAGCCACGAAAAGATTATGGTCCTTAAAGGAAAATCATGCGATCAAACATCCCTCAACGGTAAGATCGATGAACTTCGATCTCTGGCCCATCAACAGGACGCTGAAGGAATCAGATCACTTCTGCAAGAAATCATACCTGAGTATAAGCCGGCTCTGCATCACTAACAATCCGCAGATTACCCCAGTACCATCTGCCGGAGCTACGGGGCAGGCGCAGGTTTCACAGATGTGAAAGATCAAAGACCTTTAAATAAATTTATAAAATAACTGCAAAAGCCGTGCTCATGATTATTTCCTTGACACGGCTTTTGTTTTATTTGCTATTTCTATTTTATTTCGTTAGTAGAAAATAAATACCTAACACCTAAAACTTTAAAGCTAACCTTAAAAAGGATTTGAACATGATTAGACTATTCGGCACTGATGGAATACGGGGTGTGGCCAATGAATATCCGATGACTTCTGAGATGGCTGTTAATGTCGGAAGGGCAGTTGCCTTTTTATTCAAAGGAGATGAAAAAAAATCAAAGATAATTATCGGAAAGGATACACGTATATCCGGAGATATGCTGGAATGTGCTTTAGCATCCGGTATCTGTTCAATGGGGGTGGATGCTTACCTTGCAGGAACACTTCCGACACCTGGCGTGGCTTTTATGGCTTCATCAATAAGTGCAAAGGCGGGAATTGTTGTATCGGCATCTCATAATCCCTATTTTGATAATGGTATAAAGATATTTAACGGAGAAGGATTCAAACTTTCAGACGCTAAAGAAGAAGAAATTGAACATCTTGTTTTAGATGATAAGAATGATTCACTTTACAGTTCCATTCGTGAGACCGGAAGGGTATTTCACTTAGATGATGCTGATAGAAAATACGCTGCTTTCTTAAAGGGTAGTTTGCCAAAAGAGTATTCCTTGATGGGGATGAAAATAATTATCGATTGCTCAAATGGCTCAACATACAAGGTTGCGCCGGAAATATTTGCAAATCTTGGTGCAAATGTTGAATCAATTTTTGTTAATCCTGACGGAAAGAATATAAATGCAAGCTGTGGATCCCAGCATCCCGAGACCCTGCAAAAAAAGGTTGTTGCTAATGGGGCGGATATCGGTCTTGCATTTGACGGAGACGGCGACAGGTTAATTGCCGTGGATGAAAAAGGAAATGTAATAACCGGTGATATGATACTTGCCATTTGTGCTAAGTTTATGATGGAAAAACAGACCCTTAAGAACAACACGGTGGTCAGCACCGTCATGAGCAATATGGGGCTTGGACTTGCTTTAACGAATATGGGTATAAATCATATTATAACAAAAGTGGGTGATCGTTATGTTATGAAAAAAATGGTCTCTTCAGGAGCTGTTCTAGGAGGTGAAGATTCAGGGCATCTTATTTTTTTAAATCACCACACAACCGGAGATGGCATTTTAACTGCTTTAAAACTAACTGAAGCCTTGAAAGATGAATCAAAACCTTTGTCAGAGCTTGGAAAAATCATGACCATATTTCCACAGGTGCTAATTAATGTCGAGGTTAAGAACAAGCCTGAAATTAAGACTGTCTCGGAAATACGAGATGTAATAAAAGCGGTTGAAACATGCCTGGGTGAAGAGGGTAGGGTGTTTGTCCGTTATTCAGGCACACAGCCTTTATGCAGGATAATGGTGGAAGGGCCCTTCATCGATGAAACTGAAAAGTACTGCCGGCAAATAGCAGATATTGTTGAAGAAAAACTCGGTTAATCAGAACGAATTGATATATTTTGATCTCTCACAGAGATCACAGAGGGCACAGAGTTTTGAACTGGATTGCTGATAGGGCAATCCAGTTCAAATTTCCATCCAGCTGTCGCTGGAAATTGTAACATTTACAAAACAGCGGCAAAGCTCTATGCTACATGCGCTATGCAAGTTGCGCTTTACTCCCGACTTCCAAATATTCTCAACAGCATAAGAAACAGGTTGATAAAATCGAGATACAACGACAGGGCGCCTAAAATCGCCCCTTTTCTGATTACTCCCGCCCCAAGGCCTTCCGGCTGTGAAAGTGCCATGGTTTTAAGCTTCTGCGTATCATAGGCTGTCAAACCCACAAAAACAAAAACACCTATATAGCTTATGATTATGCTCATGCCTGAGCTTCGCACGAAAAGGTTGACAACAGATGCGATAATAATCCCGATGAGTCCCATGGCCATAAATCCGCCAAGTGAAGTCAGATCACGTTTTGTTGTCATACCATATATGCTGCATGCAACAAAGGTAGCAGCACATATGAAGAATACCGAAGTGATGGATGATTTTGTATAAATAAGAAATATTACTGAGAGGGTAGCGCCGTTCAATGCTGCATAAAGCACGAATAGGGCTGTTGCGGTTGAAGCCTGCATTTTATGAACCCTCGAGCTTATGGTAAAAACAAGTGCAAGTTCGCCTATTATAAGGCCAAAAAATATCAACCGGTTTCCATAGATCAACTTCAGCATAGATTCACTGTTTGCTACATAAAATGCAACGAAACCCGTGAGTGCAAGCCCGATGGCCATCCAGTTATAAACACTCCGGATAAACTCATTGACCATAATTTGGGCTTCTGTTCTTCTAAGTGGTAAAGACTCCATTATTACCTCCTATATTTGATGAATTCGTAAAAAGCCGAATTCATCAAGTTTTAGGTTTTAAGTGTTAGGTTTGAAGTTATGTTATTACAATTATTTACAGATGAAAAAGGTCTCTAAATATAACACAGGAACAGTGATTTTCAAGAAGAA
>JAUVVS010000201.1 GCA_030604545.1 Deltaproteobacteria bacterium
CCACCAAGGCACCAAGGCACAAAGAAGAGATATCAATTTAACCCTTTATAAAAAAGGTATATACGCCAGATACCG
Organism: Deltaproteobacteria bacterium; assembly: GCA_030604545.1. Lineage (GTDB taxonomy): Bacteria > Desulfobacterota > Desulfobacteria > Desulfobacterales > JAUVVS01 > JAUVVS01. Next base: position 76 of record JAUVVS010000201.1, read on the forward strand.
TGCTTATGAGAGAAACGCAAATACTCTGTCGTTTAAAATTTTTAGACAAACATTTTGATTTACTTATAAATTTTAACGTACCTCTAATTAAGGAGGGTATTAAAAAAATTAGATTATAATCTTTGTGTCTTCGTGCCTTTGTGGCTGAACTATTACAATATTACGAATTTTTTTATTTTATATCAAGCCCAGGAAATAGCGGTGAAAACGGTTGTCTTCCGTGAGTTCCGGGTGGAATGAAGTCACCAGCCATTTGCCTTCACGGGCGGCAACGGCGGTTCCGTCTGTAAGCTTGGCAATCACCTTTGCTTTTCCTTTTGCCGCAATTAACTTGGGTGCGCGAATAAAGATCGCCGGAAATGGCTTGGAATCTCCTTTATCTAAAAACCGCGCATACAGATCCGCCTTGAAACTATCTACCTGACGGCCGAACGCATTCCGTTCAACTTCTATGTCCATGATACCCAGCAGCGGTTGATCCATGCCAATTTCCTTAGCCAAAAAGATCATACCTGCGCAGGTGCCCCATATTGGTTTCTTGTCGGAAAACCCACGCAATGGTTCCATGAGATTATATGTGACAGCCAATTTGCCAATCGTCGTACTTTCGCCACCGGGTATAATCAATCCAGTCAATCCTTTGAGATCCTCCGGTAAGCGTACTTCAACTGTTTCCACTCCCAAATGGAACAATATCTTAATATGCTCAATGAAATCGCCTTGACAGGCAAGTACACCGATTTTCATTTTTCTTTTCTAATACTTACCAGCCGCGAGTCGCTAATTGCTCACTCTCCGGCAAGCTGCTCGCATTTATGCCTACCATCGGTTCACCAAGGTTTTCGCTGACTGTGGCCAGGATCTCCGGATTCTGAAAGTGAGTAGTTGCCTCTACAATCGCCTTTGCACGTGGAGCTGGATTGCCGCTCTTAAAAATTCCAGAACCAACAAAAACGCCGTCCACACCAAGTTGCATCATTAAGGCCGCATCGGCCGGTGTCGCAAGACCACCCGCAGCGAAATTAACAACCGGCATACGGCCTAGTTGCTTTGTTTCTTTAACCAGATCATAAGGTGCACCGATTTCTTTTGCATAGGTCATTAATTCATCATCCGGCATTAGTTGTAAACGGCGAATTTCGCCTAAAACAGTACGCGCATGTCGCACAGCCTCTACCACATCACCGGTTCCAGCCTCGCCTTTAGTGCGAATCATTGCTGCGCCTTCACCTATGCGCCGCAATGCCTCACCCAGGTTACGGCATCCACAAACAAAGGGGACTTTGAAACCATGCTTGATAACATGATGCACTTCATCTGCCGGAGTCAAAACTTCGCTCTCATCAATGTAATCCACACCAATCGCTTCAAGTATTTGTGCCTCAACAAAGTGGCCGATTCGACATTTGGCCATTACAGGGATGGAAACAGCCTTAATAATTTTCCGAATAATGCTGGGATCGGACATACGGGCCACGCCGCCGTCAACACGGATGTCAGCCGGAACCCGCTCCAGGGCCATCACCGCTACTGCGCCTGCTTCCTCGGCAATAATGGCCTGCTCCGGCGTTACAACGTCCATAATAACTCCGCCTTTTAGCATTTGTGCCAGACCGCGCTTTACGATAGCGCCGCCTACTTCACCATGTTCATTTTTTCCGTTGTTCTTATCTTTATTCATTTGAAACCTCCCTATCTAATATGAAAAACGTTTTCATTCTCAACGCTCAATAATACCACTATAGCAGGACTCAGACATTTACACAATTTAAAATTTAACAACCTTTGAAGCTTGCTAGTGCGATGTCTCAAAAGTTCTGTGCTCAGTTCTGGCAATTTGATATACTAACGAAAATGGAGCAAACATCGTGAAAATCCGAATATCGAAATCCGAAATCCGAAACAATATCAAAATCCGAATGTTCCAAATTCAAAACAAATGCGACTAAGCACCTTCATTTTAAAGTGTTTTGAGAATTTGAATTTATGTCATTCGAATTTGTTTAGAATTTCGATATTCGAATTTCGGATTTCCCCGTCTCTGATAAGTGGATTAAATATAACCATTTTTACAACATTTCATTTTGCCAATTTGGAATACAGAATTTATGAGACGGGGCACTAGTTGATATGATACGAACTTTGTTTATTATGATATGGACCATTCTGGTAACGATTTTTTTTGGCGTTATCGTCATAGTTATTTCCTTTTTTAGCAAAAAAGGAAATATTTGTCATAAATGCGCAGGGGCTTGGGCGCGGTCCATACTTGCCGTTAGCCGCATTAAAGTGAGTGTTAAGGGTCTATCAAACATAGACTCAATAAAATCTTGCATTTACATGCCCAACCATCAAAGTAATTTTGATATTCCGGTCCTTCTGGGGCATCTTAATGTCCAATTCAGATGGCTTGCAAAGGTAGAACTTTTTAAAATACCGATATTCGGTTATGCAATGAAAAGGGCAGGCTATATAAGCATCGACCGTTCTAATCGAAAGTCAGCCTTTAAAAGCCTTAAAAGAGCCGCAAAAATTATTAGAGAAGGTGTATCTGTTTTAATCTTTCCGGAAGGGACACGCAATAAAGAAAGCAATATCGGACAATTTAAAAAAGGAGGATTTGTTTTGGCGGTTGATTCAGGTGTTCCTATTGTTCCTGTTATCATACATGGAACAAGGGCAATTATGCCTAAAAAGAAGCTTCTTATTCGACCCAAGGACGTTATTCTTGAAATTAAAAAACCGATCGAAACAAGAGATTATACCCGAAAAACCAAAGAAGATCTTATGGAAAAAGTCAGACAAACTATTTCTGACTCTTTTGAGAGGGGAAAAAGATATAACCCATGATGTTAAAGATAATTCCACTGGGCGGGTTTGGCGAAATAGGCCTTAATATGATGGTATTTGAATACGGAGAGACGCTTTTTGTTGTTGATGCAGGCCTGATGTTTCCAGAAGACTATATGCTGGGCGTTGATTACGTGATACCAGACATGAGCTATATAAAACAGAATAGATCCAAAATTTCAGCGATTATATTAACCCATGCCCATGAGGATCATATAGGCGCATTGCCTTATCTGTTAAGGGAGGTAAATGCACCGATTTTTGGGACACCTTTCACTCTGGGAATCGTACGGCATAAATTTGAAGAACACGACCATGTTTTACCTTTATCATTACATGAAATTTCTCCAAAGGAAACGCTAAAAATCGGGCCCTTTGAACTCGAGTTTATTAGTGTAACACACAGTGTTGTGGATGGAGTAGGTATTGCCATAAAAACACCTCTAGGCCTCGTTGTTCATACAGGCGACTTTAAAATCAGCCACAATTCCAGCGACGGCATGATAACCGATGTAAATAAGTTTGCCAAACATGGTGAAGAAGGTGTACTGGCACTATTGTCAGACTCCACAAATGTGGAAAAGGAAGGATATACAATTTCAGCAAAAGAGGTAGGGGAAACGTTAGGACGTATAACTGATGAGGGTAGGGGGCGTATAATTGTTGCTCTTTTTGCTTCTAATATCAGCCGGATCCAACAGATAGTAAATATAGCAGAAGCAAGAGGCAGGAAAGTCGTTTTTAACGGCAAAAGTGTCGAGGTAAGTATAAACATAGCAAAAGAACTTGGATATATATATATCCCTAAAGGAATGGAAATTGATATTGATCAGATCAATAACTTTCCGGATGATAAGATAATAATAATAACAACCGGCAGCCAGGGAGAGCCAATGTCCGCTCTTGCTCGCATTGCTACAGGCACTCACAAACAGGTAAATATTAAGGAAGATGACACTGTCATTCTTTCCTCAAAATTTATTCCGGGAAATGAGAAGGCCATCGCAAATATTATCAATAACCTTTATAAGAGGGGCGCCAACGTTGTCTATGAAAAGATATCAAATATACATGTATCAGGCCATGCTTTTCAAGAAGAACTGAAGCTGATGATCAACCTGACAAAACCCAAATATTTTATTCCGATCCATGGTGAATATCGGCATCTAATCCTTCATGCACGCTTAGCCGAACAAGTCGGTATTTTAAAGGAAAATATTCTGCTTGCTGAAAACGGGCAGATAATTGAATTTGATAAAAATCAAGGAAGAGTTCAAGGCAGTATCACAACAGGAAGGGTACTCATAGACGGTAAAGGTGTCGGGGATGTCGGAAGAAGTGTGCTAAAGGAGAGACGTATCCTCTCAAAAGATGGTCTTGTCGTGGTTAATATGGCTTTTGATGAAGAAACAGGGATTGTGGTTTATGGCCCTGAAATTGTTTCCCGTGGTTTTGTGTTCGAGAACGAAAAAGGTCATCTTTTGGAAGATGCAAAATGTGTTGTGCTTGAGATCGTAGAAGAAGTGGGTACTGATGTTCCAGATCGTGTCGATAAAATCCGATCAGAAATACAACCCGCACTCAGGAAATATTTTAACTTTACCATAAAACGGCGACCGGTTATACTTCCTTTTATTCTGGAAGTTTAATTTGAAACTTGAAACTGGAAATTTGAAACTGGATTCAAACTTGATACTGGATACCTGGTTGAGGGAATTGAAGTTTTGGCATTTTTTAAATATTTATAATCTTAGTGCCTTAGTGCTTTTGTGGCAAGATACGTTGAGACCTTTGCAAAACGCCCCCTTTTGCCCAATTTCTGTGTCAGGCTCAAATTTTAATCCTCAAAA
>JAUVVS010000087.1 GCA_030604545.1 Deltaproteobacteria bacterium
TACCGTCGATTCGATGAAAGAGCATAAAGGCGTGGGTTATCAACATGAGGGAGAAGAGTTTGTATATGTATTGTCAGGCAATATTGAAATACTGGTTGGAGAGCATGTAAATTCACTTAGCGAGGGTGATTCCCTCCACTTTAACTCCGGAATCAGGCACAATTTAAGAAACACCGGCGAGAAAACAGCGGAGCTATTAGTTGTTATCTATGGCCCATAGAAAGTTAATAGTATAATTTCTCAAAGCCTGTATTAGCATAGGATTTGTATAATATAACAAATTTAGGCATTTTAACTCATTTGAGTTTCTTAATTCTGAAATTGTTTCTTTTTGTAATAAAAATTTTTTCGAATGAGAACTATGCGCTCTAAGTTATTGGTTATTTGTTATTCGTTAATGGGATGATGAAAATCGATCTCCAATAACCTACCTTAAACTAATAACTAATAACAAATAACGATTAACTCTTCCGGCTTATCCAGGCTAGAGATGGGGAGCAATCTATGTTTTTTAAGCTTACCGATGAACAACTCATGATTCAAACCATGGTTAAGGAGTTTTCAAGGGAGGTTATCGCTCCAACTGCCATGGAGCGAGATCGGACAAAAGAGTTCCCAGCTGAAAATCTTCGAAAAATGGGAGAGTTGGGTCTTATGGGAATGATGATTCCGCCCGAGTACAATGGTGCGGGAGCAGATACCGTAAGCTATGTGCTCGCTCTTTCCGAAATTGCCTACTCATGTGCTTCGACTGCTGTTGTCATGTCGGTTCAAAATTCCATTATATGTGAAAGCATATATCAATTTGGGACAGATGATCATAAGGAAAGATTTTTGAAACCACTTGCAGCAGGAAAGCATTTAGGTGCATTTGCCTTGACCGAGCCTAATGCAGGTTCAGATCCGGTGGGACAATCAACAAAAGCTGTTTTGGATGGTGATTTTTATATTTTAAATGGGACCAAACGATTTATTACTACCGGCAAGAACGCAGATACAATAATTGTCACGGCAAAAACAGATGAGGCCAAACGCCACAAAGGTATAAGCGCCTTTTTAGTAAAAAAAGATACGCCTGGATTAATTGTTGGAAATTTAGAAGAAAAATTGGGGTTACGCGCTTCTGATACTGTAGATTTAATTTTCGAGGATTGTCGAGTGCCTGCAGAAAATATACTGGGTAATGAAGGTGACGGATTCATGATTGCCATGTCCGGTCTGGATGGCGGACGTATAGGAATTGCAGCGCAATCCATAGGAGTTGCACGGGCAGCTTTTGATGCCGCAGTAAATTATGCAAAAAAAAGGGAACAATTTGGCCGGACGATATCTAAATTTCAGGGTCTGCGATGGATGATTGCGGATATGGCCACGGAGATAGAGGCTGCTCAACAACTCATGCTTTCTGCTGCAGCGATGAAGGACAGGGGGGAAAAATATACAGCCCAAGCTTCAATGGCAAAGCTTTTCGCATCTGAGATGGTAAATCGAATAACGGCAACAGCCCTTCAGATTCATGGCGGTTACGGATTCACTAAAGAATATCCGGCAGAGCGGTTTTACAGGGATGCTCGGGTTTTTACGATTTATGAAGGCACTTCAGAAATACAGAGGGTGGTTATTTCCAACCATATATTACAGGATAAGCGTCTTCCCTGAACAAATTGAACAAACACCTTTTTATTAGTTATTCTTCCTTACCTTTTTTATTATTTTTTTCGCTTTAGACAATGCTTTAGTTGTTTCTTTCAAACGATTGGCTAAAATTTCTGAAAATCCTTTAAAAAGTAAGTAACTGAGAATATACCTATTTTCACCTACTAACTGATTAATTTGTGAAATATCCGTTACCAAACAAGTGGTTTTATTTATAGCATATACAGAAGCAAGCCTGGCTGAATTATCAATAATACCCATTTCACCAAAAATATCGCCGGTACGCTTGAGGACAACCAGCTCTTTTCCGCCTTTGATTATTCTAACTTTCCCGGAAACAAGATAGTATGTCGAGGAATCAAAGACGCCCTCTTTAAGAATTAATTCTCCCGGTTTATATTTCTTTATGTCGCTAATTCGTAACAACTCTTGGAATTCCTTTTTGTCTAGAGCATCCAGTATCGGTATCTTTCTCAATTTTTGTATGACTTTGCGGTTGTATTTTAAATATCCGGAATCAATTTTTCTGTTTACCATGTTCAAAGTTCTCCCTTTTTTTAATCTGTCAGCGCCTTTTTGATCTTGTACATAGCTTTTTGAATATTCTCATAACTATTGAAGGCACTGATCCTGATGAATCCCTCCCCACATTTTCCAAATCCTTCCCCTGGGGTGCAAACAACCCCGGCTTGTGTCAGAAGCAGGTCGAAGAATTTCCAGGAGTTCATTTTGCCTTCCAACCAAATGTAAGGAGAGTTCTCCCCGCCCACGCATTCAAATCCAAGTGCAGCCAATTTCTGTCGAACCAGGGCTGCATTATTCAAGTAATAGTCTATGAGTTCTTTGACCTGGGCTTTTCCCTTTTCACTGTATACTGCTTCGGCCGCTCTCTGAACTGGATATGGGACTCCGTTAAACTTTGTAGAGTGACGCCTATTCCAGAGTGAATGCAGGGAATGTTTGTCTCCATTACCGTCATATGCCATGCATGTCTTAGGAATCACTGTGTATGAGCAGCGGGTCCCTGTGAATCCTGCTGTTTTGGAGAAACTTCTGAATTCAATCGCCACTTCCCTGGCTCCATTTACTTCATATATGGATTTGGGCAAAGAGTTGTCACGAATAAAGGCCTCATAAGCGGCATCGTAAAGGATAAGGGCTTTTTTTTCATGAGCAAAGTTCACCCATGTCTGAAGCAAATCCCTGGTGATAGTGACACCAGTGGGATTGTTGGGAAAACATAGGTAAATCAGGTCTACCGATTCGTTGGGCGGTTCGGGTATAAATCCGTTTTCCCTGGTGCTATCCATATATACGATCTTCTTATATCTGCCGTTATTAAATTCACCGGTACGACCGGCCATGACATTAGTGTCCAAATATACGGGATAGACCGGGTCTGGTATGGCGACGTTGATGTTCGTATCAAAAATTTCCTGAATATTTCCCGTGTCGCACTTGGCGCCGTCACTTACAAAAATCTCATCCGAAGAAATCTCTGCTCCTCTTGCCTGGAAATCTTCGGCTGCAATTTTCTCGCGTAAAAATTGGTAACCTTGAGAAGGCCCATATCCCCGGAAGGTATTGTTTTCAGCCATTTCATCCACGGCCCCATGGAATGCCTCGATGCAAGCCTTCGGTAGAGCCTTGGTAACATCTCCAATACCGAGTTTGATAATCTCTTTATCGGGATGATCCTTCTGAAATGCTGCAACCCGATTGGCTATTTCGAAAAATAAATAGGAAGCCTGAAGTTTGAGATAGTTTTCATTGATCCTTATCATAAGCAAGCTCTTGAAATTTATCGTATTAATTTTGAATGATTTGCACAAAAGAATAACAAGGAAAATTTCCTATGTCAATTCAAAATGCTTTACAACACTTTCATTTGGGATCTTTAACTTGACAATCTTCAGCTTTATTGAATACAATTTTAAATTATTATCCTTAAATCTTGTCAATCGTGCTTGCCCCGTTAAATTAACTTAAATATTTAACTGGGGTTAATCCTGTCTAATAAAAAAGGAAATTCCTATACTATCAAATTAAGGCATAGAAATGATTGTTGATCTTGAAGGCCAGATTGAAAGAATTACATACACAAACGAGGAGAACGGCTATACAGTCGCCAAAGTTAAGGTTCGTGGACAAAAAGGTCTGGTGACTGTGGTCGGAAACCTGATATCGCCTGCACTGGGAGAAATCCTTCAAATGAAGGGTGAATGGGTCAATCATCCCAAATATGGTGAGCAGTTCAAGGCCATACATTATAAAACCACGGTTCCGGCTACAGTTTATGGAATAAAAAAATATCTGGGTTCCGGGCTTATCAAAGGTGTTGGTCCTGTGATGGCAGGAAGAATCGTAAAGATATTCGGCAAAAAAACCCTGGATATTATAGAAGACGATATTGAGAAATTAACCCAAGTCGATGGTATCGGCAAAAAACGGATCGCAATGATACGACAAGCCTGGGACGATCAAAAAGAGATCAGGGATGTGATGCTCTTTTTGCAAACCTACGGAGTCAGTTCAGGTTATGCTACGAAGATATTCAAACAGTACAAAAACAGATCCATCGCTGTGGTAAAACAAAACCCTTTTCGCCTTGCAACGGACATCTTTGGCATTGGTTTTATTATTGCCGATCGTATTGCCGAAAAACTAGGATTTGCTAAAAATTCTGAATTAAGGGTCGAAGCAGGAATACTTTATGTTCTAAATCAACTGGCAGACGAAGGACATGTATATTACCCTTACGAACCACTCATAGAAAAGTGCAAAGAAATTCTCCAGGCCAACAGTGAAGTTGTAATCAAAGCTCTTGCCGCCATCGCAGCCAACAGGAAAATAATTATCGAAAAATTCAATGAGACAAATGAAGAATCAATATCCTATAATAAAGCTGTTTATTTGGAAAAGTTTCACTTTTGTGAAACAAGCATCGCCGCTAGATTTAAAACGCTGATAGAACCTCCCCAGTCGATCCATAAGGTCGATTCGGAAAAAGCCATAGAGTGGGTGCAGCAGCAACTTCCTATTACGCTGGCAAGAAACCAGATTACGGCCATAAAATGCGCGCTTGAAAAGAAATTGATGATCATTACCGGCGGGCCCGGCACGGGAAAGACAACGATTATCAATGCTATTTTAAAGATTTTTTCAAAGCTCAAGGTGAAAATCATGCTCGCTGCGCCAACAGGAAGGGCCGCAAAACAAATGAGTGAAACTACAGGCTATGGAGCAAAGACTATTCACCGGTTGCTTGAGTTTAGCATTAAGAAAGGAGGATTCCAGAAAAACGAGGAAAAACCACTGGCTTGCGATTTGATTATCGTAGATGAGGCCTCTATGATAGACACGATTTTAATGCACCACCTTATTAAGGCAATTCCTCCCGGAGCAACCTTTATTCTCGTTGGTGATGTGAACCAGCTTCCATCTGTGGGGGCCGGAAATGTTCTCAAAGACATTATAGCATCAAATATGATGACGGTAGTTAAATTAAACGAGATTTTTCGTCAGGCTAAAACAAGTCAGATTATTGTCAATGCTCATAAGATCAATAACGGCGTTATTCCAGCTTTTAAACCGCAAGATTCAACCGGCCCGTCCAGGCCAAAAGATGATTTTTATTTCATCCAGCAGGAAGACCCTGAAAAGGTTCTGGAAATTATATTGGAACTTACCAAGGAGAGGATACCGCGCAGTTTTGGTTTTGATCCGGTTGACGAAATTCAGGTGTTGACACCCATGCATAAGGGTGTTGTAGGAGCCGTGAACCTTAACAACAAGTTGCAGGAAGTGCTCAATCCAGGCGAAGACATTGTGGTACGTGGAAGCCGGCGTTACCGGCTCAACGATAAAGTAATGCAAATCAAGAATAATTATGATAAAGAGGTTTTCAACGGTGACATCGGAAGGATCACCAGGGTCGAGCCGATTGACCAGGAAATTATCATATCATTTGACGGCCGTAAGGTTTCCTATGATTTTACAGATCTGGATGAAATTGTTCTATCATACGCGGTTTCCGTGCACAAGTCACAAGGTTCTGAATATCCTGCCGTGGTTATGCCTATCCTGACCCAGCATTATATGCTCCTTCAGCGAGATCTGATTTACACGGCAGTTACCCGGGGACGCAAACTGGTCGTGATGGTAGGTACTCGAAAAGCGTTGGCCATCGGAGTAAAAAATGACAAAACCCGAAAGCGGTATACATATTTAAGGCACAGAATGGGTTGACTAGTCTCTTAATAATTGATTTTGTGTTTTTTGTGGCAAAAATAATTTTAATCAACTTGAAGCCATTAACTATCCATTGAAGATTTCAGATTTCAGATTTCAGATTTAAGGAATTTTTCTATTTTTATTTAAAACAACGGAGCGACACGCGGCGCAAGCGCCTGCGCTGCGCGAGCGACTTCCATAAATCTAAAATCATCAATCATCAATCTGCAATCCCTTGTGCCGGCCCGTTCGGGTTAGGTGATCTTTTATTGCAAATTGAAGCTTCCCATGCTATATGTGATAAATTCATCAAGCTTAACCCTCCAATAAAATAGGGTAACCAAAAGAAAAAGGAGTGACTATGGATTTTACCCTTTCCACCGAACAGGAGATCTTGCGTGAATCGGTTCGAAGTTTTGCCGAAAAAGAGATCAAGCCTGTAGCAAGCGAGCTGGATAAAAAGGAGGAATTCTCTCATGAAACGATGCAAAAAATGGCTGAACTCGGACTTTTCGGGATATTTGTTTCCGAGGAATACGGCGGTCAGGGCATGGACTATATGTCCTATATCATCGCAACTGAAGAGATTGGAAGGATAGATGGCTCTCATGCGGCTACAGTGGCTGCAGGAAATTCATTAGGAATCGGCCCTATATATTATTTTGGAAATGAAGAACAGAAACGAAGGTATCTTCCAAAACTTTGTAAAGGAGAGACCCTATGGGCCTTTGGTTTAACCGAGCCCAATGCCGGTTCAGATGCTGCAAATACAAAAACAAACGCTGTTTTAGATGGTAATGAATGGGTTATAAACGGCAGCAAGATCTTCATTACTAATGCCTCCACAAAAATCAGTGCAGGAACAACGGTTTTATGCCGAACCGGCACCAGGGACGACGGAAAGCCCGAACTCTCCAGCATCCTTGTAGAAACGGGCACTCGCGGATATATTACTAAGGAGATGCATGACAAAATGATGTGGCGGGCTTCTAATACCAGTGAGCTTTATTTCGATGATTGTCGTGTGCCCAAGGAGAATCTTCTGGGCACCAGAGGTCATGGATTCCACCAGATGATGCAAACTTTAGATGGAGGCCGCCTGTCCATTGGGGCAATGGGCCTGGGAGGTTCTCAGGGCTGTTTTGATATGGCTCTCAAATATAGTAGTGAAAGGGAGCAGTTTGGAAGACCCATATCAAATTTTCAGATAAATGCTTTTAAACTGGCTGACATGGCTCTTGAAATCGAATGTGCCCGTCTTCTCCTATACAAAGCTTGCTGGTTGCGAGACAACAACAAACCATTTTCAAAGGAAGCTGCCATGGCCAAACTTTACTGCTCCGAAGTCATGTATCGATGCGCCAATCATGCGGTTCAGCTACATGGAGGCTACGGCCTAATGAAAGAATATGATGTGGAAAGGTTTTACAGGGATCAAAAACTTTTAGATATTGGTGAAGGAACCTCTGAGGTGCAGCGTATTGTAATTGCAAGGTACATTGGAGCCAGGTGTTTATAGTTTCTTAGTTCTGAAATTTGTGCTTTTTGTGGCAAACAAATTTTACTGATATAATTTTTCTATCTTAAATAATTGAATATTTTCGATTGAAGATCGCTTGAATTGAAGATTTAAAGAATTTTTCCATTTTTTTATCCGCCTTCGCAGAAGACCACGGGTTTACCCGTGGATGAATGCGCAGTATTGGCGCA
>JAUVVS010000017.1 GCA_030604545.1 Deltaproteobacteria bacterium
AACTGCTGAAATCCAAGAAGCATCAAAGGGAATACTTTTGTTTGAAGATGAGACTCTTGCTTTCTCAGGCGTCTCTATTGATTCGCGCAAAATATCCATAAATGACCTCTTCGTTGCAATCAAAGGAAAGGTTCATGACGGCCATGATTTTATAGAAGACGTACTCGGGAATGGCATTCGCGGTCTTGTTATAAATAAGGATAGAGCAAATGATTTGCTCAGTACTAAATGGAAGCAAAAAAGACCTGTTTGTATAGCGGTAGACGACACAACAAAAGCTCTTGGTGACCTCGCTTCTTTTAACCGTAAGCGTTCAAATGTATCGGTTATCGCAATAACAGGTTCAAACGGCAAAACTACAACCAGAGAAATGACTACTTCTATAATTGCCGGACGTTTTAATACTCTATCCGCTATAGGAAGTTTCAACAATGAGATAGGGCTTCCATTAACCCTTCTTAGACTTGGACGACATCATAAATGGGCTGTTCTGGAGCTTGGTATAAATAGTCCTGGCGAAATAGGAAGACTTGCAGACATATGCCTGCCTGATGTTGGCGTTATTACAAACATAGGTCCCGCCCACCTGGAAGGGTTGGGCTCGTTAGAAGGAGTCATGAATGCTAAAGGGGAACTGCTGGAAAAAATCAAACCAGCCGGAACAGCTGTTCTTAATGCAGATGACCAGAGGGTTTTACAGTTGGCAAAAAAAACATCAAAAAATGTGCTCCTCTTTGGGTCATCTAAAAAGGCTGTGATCAGAGCCTCGGAGATAAGAGAAAAAGATTTTGGAATATCCTTTTCCTTAAACCTGGAATCAGAAAGTGTCTCTATCGATCTTGATATACCTGGCAGGTTCATGGTCTCAAACGCCCTGGCTGCAGCAGCTACGGGATATTTACTGGGGCTATCCGCCGAGGACATAAAGGCGGGTCTGGAAGATTTCAAGCCTGTTCAGGGTAGGATGAATATACTTAAAACGACAAAAGGTGTTAACATAATCGACGACACCTACAATGCCAACCCGGGTTCCGTGGAAGTAGCAATAATAACTCTTAGGTCATTAAGGAAGAATAAAAGAGGATTTATTGTATTAGGCGATATGTTTGAACTGGGAAAATATGCGGAACCTATGCACAAAAAGATAGGATTGTTGTCTGCCGGATCAGATATAACAAGACTCTATGTTACTGGTGAGTTCGCAGAAAAAGTTGCAGAAGGTGCCAAAGAAGGGAATATGGATTATAGAGATATTTTCAAAGGCACCCAAAAAGAGATATTAACGGATCTAACCGAGTCGCTTGGTCCTGACGACTGGGTTTTAGTTAAGGGATCCAGAGCAATGGGTATGGAAAAGATCGTTAAGGGACTCATGGATTGGGGAAATGGCTGATGCTGTATCATTTATTATATCCGCTACACACAACAATATCGGCATTTAATATCTTCCGGTATATTACCTTCAGAACGATTTATGCCAGTCTGACTGCGTTTTTAATATGTGTTCTTTTAGGACCGTGGGTTATCAGGAAACTTAGCAAAATGCAGATCGGACAATATATTCGGGAAGACGGCCCCCAAGATCACGTTAAAAAGGCTGGAACACCGACCATGGGTGGAATCCTAATTATTTTTTCATTAATAGTATCTACACTTCTTTGGTCTAATCTAACCAACTATTACATATGGATTGTCCTTATAATCACAACTGGTTACGCCATAATCGGTTTTGTCGATGACTATCTTATGCAGGTCAAAAAAAAGAGCAAAGGGTTAAGTGTACGAATTAAGTTACTTATGCAAGTCATACTTGCGATTGTTGCAGGTGTTCTAATTTATCTACACCCCGATTTCAACACTCGAGTTACAATTCCTTTTTTTAAAAATATTTCACCCGATATTGGCTGGGTATATATCATTTTCGGCGTTTTCGTTATTGTTGGAACATCTAATGCCGTTAATCTTACAGATGGTTTAGATGGCCTTGCCATAGGTCCGGTAATCATCGTTTCGGTAACCTATATGGTTTTTTCTTATGTGTCGGGCCATGTCAAAATTGCAGATTATCTGCAAATCAACTATGTCAGTGGGAGTGGTGAACTTGCAATATTCTGCGGGTCTTTGGCGGGGGCAGGTATCGGTTTTCTCTGGTTTAATACCTATCCGGCCCAGATTTTCATGGGAGATGTCGGCTCCTTACCTTTGGGTGGTTCACTCGGTATGGTTGCCGTCATCACAAAGCAGGAAATACTTCTGGTGTTAGTCGGCGGGCTCTTTGTTGTAGAAGCCCTATCTGTAATATTTCAGGTAGGTTTTTTTAAAATGACAAAAGGCCGTAGAATTTTCAGAATGGCCCCTCTTCATCACCATTTTGAATTAAAAGGGTGGCCGGAACCAAAAGTGATCGTTCGATTCTGGATCATTGCAATCGCTCTTGCACTTATTGCGATGAGTACACTCAAGATCAGATAACCGGTAACCGGTGATCAGGTGATCGGTGATCGGTAATTGGTGATCAGTGACCGGTAACCGATTACCGATCACCACGTCAGCCAAAGCGCTTACCATAACTTTTTGAAAAGTTACAATGAGACCTATGGAACTTGCTAATAAAAATATCCTCATCGTTGGTCTTGGAAGGACCGGATTTGCGGCGGCACAGTTTGCAAATAATAGAGGGGCCACTGTTACTGTAACAGATATAGCAAATGAGCAAGAACTTGGTTCATATGCACAAACAGCGCGTGAAATGGGCATCAAGATAGAACTTGGGCAACATCGAAATAAAACTTTTGAGACTGCTGATTTGATCTTATTGAGCCCTGGCGTTTCACACACAATTAGACCCATTAAAAAGGCTAAAGATAAAGGAATAACAGTTTTAGGGGAAATAGAGTTTGCATTTAAATTCATACGTGAACCCATTATCGCCGTAACCGGCACCAACGGGAAGACAACAACAACTACTCTTTTGGGCAACATGTTAAGGAATTCCGGATTTAAAATATTCGTGGGCGGCAATATTGGTAACCCTTTAATCGGCTATGTCAACAAGGGAGAAAAAGCTGAAATCGTTGTAGTCGAGGTAAGCAGCTTTCAACTTGACACTATAGATTCCTTCAAGCCGAAGGTTGGAGTTTTGCTAAATATTACTGAAGATCATCTGGACCGATATCCCAATTTCCAAGCTTACGCAAAGGCTAAGGCCCGAATATTCGAAAATCAACAGAAAAACGATACTGCTGTATTAAACGGTTCTGATCCTCTTGTCTGTTCAGTGTGTAAAAATATCAAAAGTAGAAAATTGTTGTTTTATGATCATAATGATTTCCAAATAGGAACCAATGAAGGCGCAGTACTTAATAATAAAAGAATAATAATTAACACAAAAGAAAAGGGGAAAAGAACTTTAGACCTTTCCTCCACAAGCCTGCTTGGCAGACACAACATAGAGAATGCTGCTGCTGCAAGTATAGCGGCTCTGGCGGCTGGAGGGAAACTACAAAGTGTACAAACTGCCTTGAATAAATTTACGGGTCTCCCGCATCGGCTTGAATACGTAGCAACTGTCGATGGAGTCCGATATTATAACGACTCAAAGGCGACAAATGTTCATTCAGCCATGAAGGCTCTTGAGACATTTAGCAAACCTGTAATCTTAATTATGGGAGGCCGTGATAAGGGAAGCAACTTTCAATTATTAGAAGATCTCATGCGAGAGCATGTAAAGGAACTTATCATTATTGGAGAGGCAAAAAAAGATATCAAATCCGCCCTTGGGCATATTACTCCGACAAAAATAGCTACTACAATGGAAGATGCAGTATATCAGGCATATCTGACGGCAAAACCAGGAGATGTTGTGCTTTTATCTCCAGCATGCTCTAGCTTCGATATGTACAGCAATTATGCAGAGCGAGGAGAAGTTTTCTACGAATTAGTAAATCATTTAAGTTAAGATGAATAAAACCGTGCTGAAATGACAAAACATACGGCCACACATAGACAAGAGATACAAGCTTTAACATACGACGTCAAACTTCTTTTTCCCGTGCTCTTTCTGGTAGGAATGGGAATTGTGATGGTTTACAGCGCAAGCTCTGCGCTAGCCCTGGAAAAATATGGAACCAACTTATATTTTTTAAAGAAACAGGCACTTTTTTCTTTATTAGGTATCGTCGTTCTCGTCATTTGCAGCCATATTCCCTATAGATTTTTTCGCTTTTTGACATATCCGTTTCTTATCCTTGCGCTTATATTACTTGCTGCGATTCAATTTTCCGAGTTTGGATATTCAGCGGGTGGTTCGGCGCGATGGCTGCGCTTCGGAAGCTTTTCATTTCAGCCGTCGGAGTTTGCCCGTTTTGCACTGGTTATATATCTGGCTTATTCCATGAACAAAAAAATAGATGCCATCAAATATTTTACCATCGGTTTTCTTCCCCATGTTCTTGTGCTCGGAGTATTTACTGTTCTGATATTTCTTCAACCTGATTTCGGCGTAGTGGTGATTTTTGGAGCTATTACATGGATCATGATGTTTGTTGGGGGTGTTCGCCTTTTACACCTTTTTCCCCCTCTTTTTATTTTATTGCCAATTTTATATTTTTTCATGGTCAATGCTGAGTATCGTTTAAGACGTATCATAAGCTTTCTAGATCCATGGCAGTATCCGGCAGATGAGGGCTATCAGATAGTCCATTCACTAATGGCTTTTGGGACAGGAGGGATATGGGGATCGGGAATCGGGAAGGGTTATCAAAAATTATTCTATCTTCCGGAACCGCATACCGATTTTATTTTTTCGGTAATTGGTGAGGAACTTGGACTTATAGGTGTCATGGCTATATTGGGACTCTACTTTCTGATTTTATGGAGGGGGATAAGCATCGCAAGAAATGCGGAAGATTATTACGGATCTTTCGTAGCTATCGGGCTTACAGCCGCAATAGGTATTCAGGTTTGCGTCAATATGGGTGTTGCTCTTGGACTTTTGCCGACTAAAGGTCTCGCGTTGCCCTTTTTAAGTTATGGCGGCACATCCCTTTTAATTAATATGGCATCCATCGGGATACTAATGAATATCACAGCCTCTAGATACAGATGAATGGGCAATCAATCAATATTGTAATTGCAGGAGGAGGTACGGGAGGTCATCTTTTCCCAGGAATTGCTATTGCTCAAGAATTTATAGCAAAGAATCCTAAAAACAGAGTTCTATTTATCAGCACTGGAAGACCCTTTGAAATATCTGTTTTATCAAAAGCAGGATTTGACCATAAATCTATTTCAGCTGAAGGAATTAAGGGACGTGGATTATGGAAGCAGGTTGTATCGATCTCAAAAATACCAAAAGGAGTTTTTGAATCAATATTAATCCTTAGAAGCTTTAGACCGGATCTGATAGTCGGCGTTGGCAGTTACGCCGCAGGGCCGGTGATTATTGGAGCATGGCTTATGGGTATTAAAATCGTCTTACATGAACAGAATATTCTCCCTGGAATTACAAACCGTATTTTATCCCATATTGCCGACCGGATATATGTCTCGTTCACTAATACGAAAGATAGCTTTAACCCCAAAAAAGTCCATGTCACGGGAAATCCGGTGCGCAAAGAGATTTTACATTGCAAAATGCCCAAGACGAAAGGCAGGAGCCAAGATAGGAAACTTCAAATTCCATTTACAATCCTAGTCCTTGGGGGAAGCCAGGGCGCTCAAAGCATAAACAAGGCTGTTATTGAAGCGATAGAACACCTAAAAGAAAAAGATAAGTTATTCTTTGTGCATCAGACTGGGCCTGTTGATGAAAAATCTGTAAAAAATGCTTATACGAGACATGATATTGCTTGCGCCGTCAAATCATTTTTTAGCAATATGGCACAGCAATATCAAAAAGCCGATCTTGTTATCTGTAGAGCAGGAGCAACAACGGTGGCGGAACTTTCAGTTTTAGGAAAAGGTGTTATTTTTATACCCTTCCCTTTTGCTGCCGACAATCATCAGGTTTTAAACGCTCGTGCACTTACAAATGCAGGTGCAGCAGAAATGATCCTTCAAAAAGATCTTAACGGTAAAGTAATCGCTGAAAGAATCGAGCACTACGCATCAAATCATATTGAACTTTCTATTATGGAATCAAAGATAAAAAATTTTGGCAAACCAGATGCTGCAAGTGCAATTGTTGATGACTGTTATAAATTGCTGGATGCTTAATATTGATGAATTCGCAAAAAGACGAATTCATCAAGTTTTAGGTTTTAAGTTTTAGGTTTGAAGCTATGGTATTACAATTATTTACAGATACTTAAAACTTAAAACCTTAAACCTTAAACTTAAGACCTTATAATCATGTATCAAAAAAAATATCACATACACTTTGTCGGAATCGGAGGTATTGGAATGAGCGGTATTGCCGAACTTCTTCTAAACCTCGGATATGAAGTTTCAGGATCTGATACCGCACCTTCAGACATTACAAAACACTTGAAAAGCCTTGGCGGCACAATATTTAAAGGGCACTCTGCAAAAAATATAAAAAATGCAGATGTAGTTGTAACATCATCCGCAATCAGCTCTGAAAACAGTGAGGTTGTTACAGCAAGGGAAGCGTCAATCCCGGTAATACCAAGGGCGGAAATGCTTGCAGAGCTCATGCGTTTAAAATACGGCATAGCCATTGCCGGAGCTCACGGCAAAACATCAACGACGTCGATAGTCGCTTCTATTCTGGATAAAGGCGATCTTTATCCCACGGTAGTTATAGGAGGGAAGCTAAAAAGCATAAGCTCCAATGCAATACTTGGGCAAGGAGATTTTATCGTTGCAGAAGCAGATGAAAGTGACGGTTCATTTCTCAAAATTTCTCCCACTATAGCGGTTGTAACGAATATCGACAGGGAACACCTTGATTTTTATCAGGACCTGGATGCCATAAAAAAAGTTTTTTTAAGCTTTATCAATAAGATACCTTTTTACGGTCTCGCTATCCTTTGTCTTGATAACGAACCGATACAGGATCTTATCCCGAAAATAACAAAGCGCTACACTACTTATGGAATGAGTTCCCAAGCCGATCTGCAGGCTAGAAATGTAGTGATGGAGGGATTAAAAAGCAGATTTTGTGTCTATCATCGGGGAGAGAAACTCGGAGAAGTAGTTTTGAATCTTCCGGGCATTCACAACGTATTCAACGCCATGGCAAGTATAGCAGTGGGGATTGAGATAGATATACCGTTCGATATTATTAAACATGCCCTGGAAGCACTCCAGGGGGTCCAGCGCCGACTCGAAATCAAAGGGGAGACAAAAGGTATAACTATTGTTGATGATTATGGGCATCATCCGACAGAGATCAAAACTACACTTTATGCTGTTAAGGAATGCTGGCCTGATAGGCGAATTGTCGTGGTGTTTCAGCCACACCGCTACACAAGAACCAAGGCGCTTTTTGATGATTTTACGCGTTCATTTTACCAGTCGGAACTACTACTGGTTCTACCCATCTATTCGGCCGGAGAGAAAGAAATAAAAGGAATAGACAGCATTGCCTTATATGAAGGAATCAAAATGTACGGTCATAAAGAGGTTATCTATGTAGAAGGGTTTAAAAAAGCTGTTTCCTATTTAAAAGAGATTTTAAAAGAAGGAGATGTTCTGATTACCATGGGAGCAGGAGATGTGTGGAAGGTAGGGGAAGCAATATTATCAGAGTTAGAAAGATGAACTCTTAGTATGTCACTCGATAATGATTCAAAAAAATGGCTCACAAATCTTTTTGGCGACAGCGCTAAATTTGATGAATCGATGTCCAGGCACACATCTTTACATGTTGGCGGCCCGGCTGATGCATATGTGACGCCTGAAAGGCTTGAAAATCTGGCCATGCTTGTAAAATGGGCCCGACAAAGAGAGCTTCCATACCTCGTTATAGGTGACGGCACTAATCTGCTTGTAAAAGACAACGGAATAACCGGAATCGTAATTGTTGTGACAAAGTGCCTTAAAACAATTACTCAAAGTGATATAGCAAAGGATACTGTTACTGTTAAAGCCATGGCTGGCGCCAGGATGCGATCACTCTGTTCCTTTGCTCTGGAACGAGGTTTTGGAGGAATGAATTTTGCGTTTGGTATTCCCGGTACTGTGGGGGGGGGTATTATGATGAATGCCGGCTCTGCCTATGGTTCGGTGGAAAGCGTCCTTGATTCTATAAAGGTTTTACTGCCAACGGGTCAAACAAAAAAAATTAGCAGAGACAAACTCAATTTTTCTTACAGAAAATTATCATGGGGCAAAGAAATGGATGAAATTCGTAAAGGACAACCAATTATTCTTGAGGGCTGCTTTTCTTTATACCCGTCAGATCCACAAAAGCTTAAAAAAGATGTTACAACAATCCTAAAGACACGGAAAAAAACTCAACCAATCGGTTCTTTTAGTGCAGGATGTTTTTTTAAAAACCCTTTATCCGGTAAAACAGCTGGTGAACTTATCGAACTGGCAGGACTTAAAGGAAAGAAAATAGGAGGAGCTGAAGTTTCGTCAAAACATGCTAATTTCATTATAAATACAGGTAAAGCATCGGCTGCGGACATACTTGCATTGAGTGAAATTGTTCAAGAAAAAGTATCAAAAATGTTCAACATAGATCTTCAAAAGGAGGTTAAAATTGTTGGGACATAAGCGGATAAAGAGAAATTATTACAAAAATAGCCATGCAAAAAGGCGTCCTCAACTGTTACGACGTATTACCCTTTGCTTAAAAATTATGGCGGCCATCACTTTTGTAATGATGATGAGCATCATTTTCGTCTTAGGATACGATTTCTTTACACAATGTGACTATTTTATGGCAAGCATTATAGAAGTAAAAGGTTATAAAAGCCTATCTAAAGAAGAGGTGATTGAACAGTCACAAATAAATATTGGACAAAACATTCTTTCAATAAATCTTTCAACGGCAAGAAAAAGGCTGTTGTCACATTCATGGATATCAGAAGCCGAAGTAAGGAGAGAATTGCCAAACAGCATATATATCGGAATAAAAGAACACGAGCCCCTTGCCATTCTCGATATAGGCCGCAAATTTATTATAAATGCCCATGGAACAGTATTTAAGGAATGGAAACCGTCAGATCCAAACAATCTTCCAATTATTAATGGACTTGATTTTTTAGATCTGAATGTTTCTGATGGAGAGTTTCGTAGCATACCTTTTGAAGCAGTTATGAATGTTTTACAACTTGGACGAAATCCTGAAAGTATTCTCTACAACAGGTTGATAAAAAAAATCCATGTAGACAGAGAAATTGGTCTAACACTCTATGCATTCAACCCTATCAAGGCGATAAAGATAGGATATGACAACTACCCGGGCAAATATGACAGACTTAAAAGTGTATTTTTATACCTGAAAAATAAACAGAATTTTTCAGGTTTTAATTCGATTGACCTGATTAATTTAAATCGCATTGTATTGAATTCCGTTCACATTGAGAGATCTTTGAAAAATGTTTCCAGCTTTTAGCGGGATTAACCGCAGGAATAAATGTGGATTGTGATTAACCAGGTCTTCACAAGATAGCAATTTTAAGGATTTTTGGAAATTAATATTTATTCATTAACAGGATTAGGCAAAAGGCGACATTTTTCAAAGGTCTCGTCTCCATAGGCCGTAAGGAGGTATAGCGTGCAAGCTCAGGAAAATATTATTGTAGGCCTTGATATCGGAACTACTAAAATCTGTTCCGTGGTTGGTGAAGTATCCAGAACTGCGATAAATATTATCGGCATTGGTACTCACCCGTCAATAGGGCTTAGAAAAGGAGTGGTGGTGGACATTGAATCGACCGTGGAATCGATAAAAAAGGCAATAGAAGAAGCAGAACTTATGGCCGGCTGTGAAATTTCATCTGTATACGCCGGAATTGCCGGAGGCCATATAACAGGATTAAACAGTCGTGGTATAGTTGCAATTAAAGGACAAGAGATCATAAAAAGTGACGTGGAACGTGTGATTGATGCTGCTCGAGCCGTAGCAATTCCCATGGATCGAGAGGTCATACATGTACTTCCTCAGGAATTCATTGTAGACGATCAGACCGGCATCCAGAATCCTGTCGGCATGGCCGGTGTGCGTCTGGAAACAAAGATTCATATTGTGACCGGTGCCGTCACATCAGCCCACAACATTGTAAAATGCGCAAACCGATCAGGCCTCGATGTCTGTGACATTGTACTTGAATCTCTTGCTTCAGGAGAAGCCGTGCTGACTAATGAAGAAAGAGAACTTGGCGTGGGGCTTCTAGACCTCGGCGGAGGGACTACTGATCTGGCAATCTTCTCCGGCAAAAACATTAAACACACATTTATTCTTGGTTTAGGGGGAAACAACCTCACAAACGATATTGCAATCGGAACGCGCGCATCTCTTGCTGAAGCGGAAAAAATCAAGATAAAATTTGGAACATGTGTTTCCCGGGATATCAGCAGCGAAGAAACAATCGAAGTGCCCGGTATGGGGGGGAGAAAGACCAGAAAACTCCCAAGAAAGATACTTGGCGAAATTTTGGAACCCCGTGTCGAAGAGATCTTCTCACTGATTAAAAGAGAAATCTACAGAGCGGGAATGGAGAATCTAATTGTATCCGGAATGGTTTTAACGGGCGGATCAGCTCTTTTGGATGGGGCCACAGAGATTGCTGAATCAATTTTTGAGCTTCCAACGCGTCTCGGCAAACCAAGAGGAATAAGCGGTCTTGTTGATGTAGTAAACAATCCCATGTATGCTACAGGTGTTGGGCTTGTATTATACGGCGCCAGAAATCAGACAACAAAAAAATTTAGGATTCGTGATGTAAATATATTTAACCGCATAATGACTAGAATGAAAAAATGGTTCAAAGATGTAATATAAAATCTAAAACCAATAACAACTAACTAATAACCAATAACACCTAATTGAGTTTTTGCTCAATTAGGGTAAAACCTGATAAATTCGTCTTTTTTCGAAACCATCAAAATAGGGGCAAATAAATTTATAGGAGGGGAAAAATGTTTACTTATATTGAAAATGAAAAATCTGCAAAAATCAAGGTTATTGGTGTTGGAGGGGCCGGCGGAAATGCAGTCAACAACATGATTGATTCCAAACTTATGGGTGTAAAATTTATTGCAGCCAATACAGATGTCCAGGCCCTAGAAATCTCTATAGCGGAAACTAAAATTCAGATGGGGAAAAAGATTACAGAAGGACTTGGTGCAGGTGCGGATCCCATAATAGGCCGAGAAGCAGCTCTCGAAAATGAAGATACATTGAGAGAAGCGCTTGAGGACAGTCACATGGTATTTATAACTGCAGGATTCGGCGGCGGAACCGGCACCGGAGCCGCGCCTGTTATAGCTAAAATCTGCAAAGATATGGATATCCTAACAGTTGCAGTGATATCAAAGCCTTTTTCATTCGAAGGAAAGAAAAGAACCAAACAGGCAGAAGAAGGAATTAATATATTAAAGGAAGTTGCCGATACTGTAATCACTATCCCTAATGACAGATTGAGAGGGTTAGCCTCTAATGATGCAAAGATGCTTGAAATGTTCAAAAAAGCAGATGAAATCTTACTCCATTCAGTCAAGGGAATTTCCGATCTCATATTAATGCCCGGCTTTGTCAATCTCGACTTTGCTGATGTAAAAACAACCATGTCAAAAGCCGGGGAGGCCATAATGGGTATAGGTGTCGCTAGTGGTGAAAATAGAGCGGCAGAGGCTGCCGAACGAGCCATATCACATCCCCTACTCGAAGACATCTCCATCTCCGGTGCAAAGGGTGTTTTGATGAACATAACATGCAGCAGTGATTTAACAATGGAAGAGATGGCCGAGGCTTCCGAGCGTATATATAATGAAGTCGGCGATGATGCAGATATTATATGGGGAGCCGTTATTGAAGATAACCTTGGCGATGAAATGAGGATAACGGTAATTGCAACCGGAATAGGATCGGGCCCGGACTCAAGAATCCAAGAAAAGCTTGTTAAGAATGAACTCAGAGGTAAAATAAGAGATATTACACCTGCTGATTTAGAAATTGCAATAGACTATGACGAACCTACGTTTATAAGACAAAAAGAAGCGATTGGTGAATCAAGTGGTGCTGTCTACAGAGGCTATAAAGAAACTGCATTAGACTGTAATGACCTTGATGTCCCCACTTTTTTAAGAAGAAAGGCAAACTAGAATTTTCTGGTCAAACCCTCTCTTTAAAAGTATACTTAAAACGGTCTTATTTTAAACTTTTTTAAATCTGTGCCGGAGTCATTCAATGGAAATTCAATGGAAATTCAGTGGAAATTCAATAGTTATTAACCGACAAATAACAACCGAATTTCAACTGAATGACAGCGAAGCGAATTTCAACCTAATTTCGACCGAATGACAGCGAAGCGAATGATATATGGCAAATGACAAAAACCAAAAGGGCAGATTGAAGCCGTTTACAATATAATTCATCCATGACATGGAAAACCAATAAAAGACATCATAAACTTGATGAATCAGAAGTCGGCACAATACGAAAAGACTGGAGTCGATGTATACGGGTCGCTCTTGTCTATCCAAATAGATATCATGTTGGAATGTCCAATCTCGGTTTCCAAACAGTATATCGTTTGCTCAACGAGATTGAACATGTGGTATGTGAAAGATGTTTTCTGCCGGATGATACTTACCTGACAGCAGATCACATAACTACGATAGAATCAAAAAGGCCTATTTCTGATTTTGACATAATTGCTTTTTCCCTTTCATTTGAAAACGACTACCCCAATCTCGTAACAATTCTTGAAAAAGCAGGACTCCCACCTCGATACATAGATAGAAGAGACACCCATCCTCTCGTGAT
>JAUVVS010000251.1 GCA_030604545.1 Deltaproteobacteria bacterium
AAAAGCCTCTCAATTGCGGCAGTTGTTCAGGATACTGTGAAACAGCCTGTCCATACGGTCTTAAAGTAAAAGATAAGCTCATTCGTGCCCATGAAATTCTAAGCGCTTGACCTGTTTAGCAAGCATTTATACATTAAGGAAGGATTCTTTATACAATCATAATTTTGCTTAAGGAGGGTCATTTGCGTAAATTATCTTACTTAGCCATTGGTTTAATGATCGGGTTTATTCTCACTGCAACAGCTCAACAAGATTTTGAAGAAGATATCATTAAAACTTCTAATGGTGATCTGAAAATAACGTTTATAGGCCATGGAACTTTAATGTTCACATTCGGCGGTAAAGTTATCCATGTCGACCCGGTAGGAAGATATGCGGATTACACAACAATGCCAAAGGCTGACATTATCCTGGTAACCCACGAGCACGGCGACCACCTCGATTCTAAGGTCATTGATATCATTCGCAAAGAAAAAACTGATTTAGTCCTAACAGAAAAATGCACCCAGAAAATTGAAGGTGGAACCATCATGAAAAACGGGGATGTTAAAACTATTCAGGGACTAAAGATCGAAGCCGTCCCAGCCTACAACATTGTCCACAAGCGAGAGAGCGGCGAGCCTTTCCATCCAGAAGGACACGGTAACGGTTATGTGATAACTTTTGCTGATAAAATAGTTTATGTTGCCGGCGATACTGAAAATACTCCGGAAATGAAAGCTCTTAAAGATATCTACATTGCGTTCTTGCCGATGAATCTCCCATATACGATGACTCCGGAGATGGTGGCCGATGCGGCAAAAGCTTTCAAACCGAAAATACTCTACCCCTATCACTACGGCAGAACAGATACATCTAAAATTGTTGAACTGCTTAAAGATATCAAAGAAATCGAGGTTCGTATACGCAAGTTGAGCTAAGAATTTTAACCATGCCCCATTGTTTGGAGTCAGACCTTGCCATCGAGATAGCTCAAGACTTATATCAATTCAGGAATAACAATCAATACGATTTTCCAGACCTCCGAATACTCCAAACAGACAACACCAGAGTTTTTAAAAGATATAAACTGATAGTCCTCTGAACCTCCCAAAAGTAGAGAGGCCAATTTCTGTAAGAAAGGCAAGTGCCCTACAATCATCAAATCTTTATTAAAAGACTGAATTTTTTCAGGGAATTCATGCACTGAATCCAAAGGGTTTAAATCATTTCTTTCCTGGATTTCTGAACAGGAAATCTGTTTTGAAATGATCTGTGCGGTTTGAACAGAACGCAATTTCGTGCTGTGCCAGATGCAATCGACTTTAATATTCTTTCCTTTCAAAAATCCAACTGCCTCTCGAGTCTGCTTTTTTCCCTCCGGACTTAAAGGCTTTTCAGGGTCTTTTTCTTCAGGCAATGATAATCCATGCTGTATTAGATAAATCCTCATGCCACCACCTCTTTTTTCTATTTATCCACACTTATATATTGTGGAGGGACTTCCTTTGTTAATAGATATTTTCTTCCATTTTCAATACAGTAGATAAGGTTTCCTTAACTCAGAAAATTTATTTAACTCTTTTTCATAACTTTTTATTATCTCCTTGACATCGGCCCCTTTTTCAAGGGCTTCTCTTACTTTTGAAGTTCCCATTATCTTATCAAGGTATTCGTTGTGGAATTTAAAACGAGTTGGATACATATCCATTATTGTTTTAATTATAGAGAGGGAAGATTCAAAGGACCTGTACCGCCTTCTATCAATGACATGAATCTGTGCTCCCCCGCACTGTTCTCCACGGTATTTTGAAAAATAAGGCGTAAACCAGGCTTCCCTGAACTTTAGCCCCGGAAGATTGAGTTTATTGAGTTTTTTAGTCAATTCATATCCGTCAATCCAGGGGGCACCAAAAATCTCAAAGGGCTTTGTTGTTCCTCTCCCTTCTGATATGTTTGTTCCCTCCAGAAATACCTGGCCGGGATAAACCGTTGCTGTATTCAAGGTTGGCATGTTTGGAGAAGGAATAGCCCAGGGAAGGAACGTATCATCATACCACATTTGTCTTTCCCATCCCTGCATGGGAATAACCGTTAAATTGACTTTTTTCTTTAAAAAATTATCGTTGAAAAACGCTGCAAGTTCTCCAACGGTCATTCCGTGTCTGACGGGAACAGGATAAAGGCCGACAAAAGAGCTGTATTCCGGATACTCAAGAACCGGGCCCTCTAAATCTGTGCCGTTTATAGGATTTGGTCTGTCCAGTACTATAAAATCAATGCTGTTTTCGGCACTTACCTGCATACAGTAAGCCATTGTCGCAATATATGTATAAATCCTTGTCCCCACATCTTGAATATCAAATACCAACACATCCAGACTTTCAACCATCGAATTCTCGGGAATTTTCCCAATTTTTGTGGTATCAAAAGAACGCATGTACTCATCGATATTTTTAAGCATGCCTGCATCGGGTTTCATCGACTGTCCGTAAAGGCTGAATACAGGGATATTGTATTTTTCATCGATATAAAAGGAAACATATTCACCAGCCTGCGCATTTCCTCTAACCCCATGCTCCGGTCCATACAGAGCAACGAGATTAATCTCCTGGTTTTTATAAAAAAGATCAATTATGCTCTTATAATTGCTGTCTATACCGGTTGGATTGGTTATCAGGCCCAGTCTTTTTCCTTTAACCAAATCCAAATGTTTTTCAAGGAAAACCTCAACTCCGGGTTTCACCTTTTTTTGTTTAAGCAGAATATCAGCATCTTTTTCACTCCTGCAGCCAGGCACTGTTATTAAGTTTATTAAAGCCAAAATGCAAATAATTACTGCGGATATTAAAACACTTCTCAAAGATTTTTTATTTCTTCTTTCTCTCATTGTTCTTCCTTCGCTACAGAATCCATTCTCTATACCCGATAATTTAATGAAACTTCAAAAATTATACAATTAAAAAAATCTGTTTAATTTTCCTCAATCGAGTAACCTGGATTATTCCTACCATTAATTAACTCAAATATATTCCAATTCAAAATCAGTGTATGGGAGCAGAAGACCAGGAAAGTTTAATTCACTAAAAATACATGGAAAAAATATCAAAAAAAGGAAAACTCTTGAATTCCAGAATTAAAATTTTGCCTAAATCGTGTCTTTGCGCATGAAGACAAAAAACTTCTATTTACACATTCTGGGAAAAACAAGGTCTAAATGGAGCAAATAAAGTTCGGATTGTTTAAAATATGAGCATGGTTTTGATCTAAGCACCAAAACCATGCTCTTTTTCTCTAAGAATAGATTTTTCTACTGGGAAAGAGTTATGCTTTAAATTGCAATCATAACTCCCAATGTTACTGAGTTATAATTTCCAATGTTATAATCAGCATTGATGTTAAACAGAAACAGCCGCAGGCTCAGGCCGAGGGTTATGCGGCTTTTATTTTCTCCCTCCAATGTAAAATCTACCGGTATGGTTTGTTCATATACGGTTGCTTCATCCATAGTAAAATCATAGGTAAAATGCAGTTTCGATTTTTCAATCAGGAATCCGGCATAGGGAGTAAGGTTGAACATTCTTGCACCCAATCTTTTGCTCACAGTTATTCCATATGCAGTTGTGGTGGCTTTAAAAACAGTTCCTACCTTCAGGGTCTGTTTAAAGAATCCGGCTGATATATCCAGTGGAAGAGGAGTCGGGAAAAATACTCCCGGATTGTGCTGTATACCCCATCCGAACCAGCTAAACGTTCCGATATCCTCAGTGATATCAATACCCGGTAGGCTGATCTCCGGTATATAACGGAATACCGCCCTCGTTCCCAAAATTGTCCCCACACCAACTTGAGGCGCTGCAAAAGGAAGGAATGAGATATCCGACAGGTAGTCTCCGAGACCACCAATACCCTCCAACGTTATCGTGCCGTCGAGTGATACTGTTAGATCGCTTCCAGGATTGTCGGGATCAGGAATCGTAACCGATTTTCCACTGACTGTTATTTCGATATAATCATCTGAATCGCCAATGATAGTTGCACCGGAGATTGTCACATTAATGTCTTTC
>JAUVVS010000168.1 GCA_030604545.1 Deltaproteobacteria bacterium
ATACCATAATCCTTGTATTTCAAGTAAAATAATTTTGCCAATGCCTCTTTAGCCTTCACCATTAAAGTTGCCTTAAGGGTATTCCATTCCTCGGTTGAATAAACATCAGGCAAGTATCTCTCTGAAAACCCTTTCTCGTATTTTATACAGATATTGTCAGTGAGTGTGATGACATATACCCATTTTTTTACTTTGGGAAAAGTCACACGCCACTCATCTTCCTCCCAAACTTCTTCAAGTTTTTTAAGTATACTGTCTGCAATCTCCGTTTCGATCCACTCTCTTTTTTCCTTTGACAATTCTAATAAGTCAATTATTGATAAATTGAAGCCACAGTTATTGCCATGTTTTCTGATGCTTATAGGTTCTGACTTATTCCATTCAAGTTCTATTTTAGCCATATTACACCCTCCCCATTGAAATTTTGAAATTCGATTAATTTTCACTATCATTTTAATCCTAAGTTTAATTCCTCAGTTTCGAAAAAAACCGATGTCTTTTTGGCCTTTTTGCGCATTCTTTATACGAACTTCATCGCTAAGGGCTTGAACGAGAATTTGATGATTAAGCTCTTCCGGACTGTAAAATGCGTATCTATCCCGGACAGTTTTAAAATCCCCTGGAGAAAGGCCCACTATTTGTCTCAAGGTTTGCTTAATATTATCACTTTGATGTGTATTAATCAGATGAGCTAAAAGCTTATTATAGAAAATAATATTTCCTTCAGCACTTAAATAGCTAAACTCTATTTTATGGTTAAACCGGTGAATGGAGGCATTATCAAGATCCTTGAACCTATTGGTCGTACATATTAATATTCCTCGATATCTTTCCATCTGAGTGAGGAACTCGTTGGTAAAGCTGATTTCCCATGAACGTACAGCCCTGTCGCGACTTGAGAGAAAAGAATCAGCCTCATCAATAACCAGTACTGCCTCTTCCGCTTCAGCCTCGGCAAATGCATGCTTTATATTTTTTTCTCCTGCTCCAACCCACATACTCTGCAGATCACTATAACGTTTGAAAATTACTTCCCGGTCTAAATGTTCAGCGATATAACGGGCAAGTTCGCTTTTCCCAGTGCCGGGGGGA
Organism: Deltaproteobacteria bacterium; assembly: GCA_030604545.1. Classification (GTDB taxonomy): domain Bacteria; phylum Desulfobacterota; class Desulfobacteria; order Desulfobacterales; family JAUVVS01; genus JAUVVS01. The sequence continues at coordinate 1,093 of JAUVVS010000168.1, forward strand.
CCATAAAAAAGAAGATTCATGTTCATTATTTTGTCATGCTCTGAATTTCTCAGGAATTGATCAAATTTTTTCAATTGATCAATAATAGTCTTGATATCCCCGTGAATGTTTAAACCATCAAGGGAATAGTTTTGCTCTATTTGGTTTTTATTAACCGGCTTTTCTCCAAAGTTAATCAGAGTAAGATGTGCCTCTAAGGCTAGATTCACCGCCTGATAAAATTTCTGTTTTGAACACGGTATTACTTCAATAGCCTTTTTTATTGATAGATCAATCGCGCCAGCGCTAATACAATATTTCTTGGCAAAACTTTCTACATCCGATCGTTTGAAAAACCGTTTTACTTTGTTTTTGCGCAAGATATTATTCCAAAGCTGATTTCGCTGGCAGCGGTTAAACGGTTTGAAATGTAAACTATATGCAAAGCGTCGAAGAACAGAATCTTCAATATTATTAATATCATTTGTAATCCATATCATCCTTGCGCCAGGTTCTTCCAGTAACTGATTTAACCATCCTTTATCCTGCGTTTCCCCACGCATAAACCACGAAAATCTCGTATTGAGTATATTGTCCGCTTCATCGATAAGAATGATAGATCCATTCTCAGAACTTGTCATATTTAAACATGCCAGAATGGCAACTCGTCTGTTTACACTTGTATTTTCTTTACTTCGTATGATTTCATAAGTGGGTATTCCCAGTTTCCTCATCAAGCCATATGCAAAACTTGTTTTTCCTGTGCCTTGGGGACCGTAAAGCAGAATATGGGTTGATGTTACAGGTTTTTTCTTTAAAAGCTGTAGTATGTGCTGTGTCTGTTCTTGATCTATAAAATGATATTCCAAAGGAATAGTATTTCTTGGAATTCGAGAATAAAAGTTTTTTGAAAAAATCCGGTCAGAAGGATCCTGAAACATACATATGAATTCGTCGTTGAGCTCTATATTGTATTTGTCGATCTCAAGGAGTTCGAATCTTTTAAGTGTACCACTTAAAACTTCGTTAATTTTACTATGACTTAAACCGAGGATATTAATCAGGTACTTTCTCCCGGAGAATTTGGTGCAACTAAGATGACCATCGAAAAATGTTTCAGGCGCATTGTAGGTTGAAATGATAAACAAGAAAGTACATAACTCAACCTCTTGATCGGTAAGCTTGAACATCTTTTTTAAATTGTAAATATTTTTTTCAATGCCGGATGGACCCCTATATTTAAAATTTTTTATTCTCTGTTCCAATAAATTAAAGATAAACCGTTGGAATTTATTGAACTGGTAATTTCCAATCCTTTTTAGAATATTTATTAAAACATAAGCATATTCATCATGATTCGTTCCGCATTCTAACAATTCTTCTTCAATATCGTTTTTCTGATCATAGTCAATAAGATCTAAAAGGAATTCCCCGATCTGTTCCATTTCATTTCCCAACACCCAGCAAATAATCTCCAAAATTTCCTGGTCCAGGTTGAAATAACGCTTTAAATGCCAGCGTAAATATATTATACACTTTTTAAAGACAAAACATTCGTTTTTATCATGTTTAACATTGATGGCATTTGTTATTACATTGCCGTTCACTCTACGCTTTCTTCGATGTCGTTTTGAAAGCATATATCCCTCCTTTTTTTATTTGATTATCCATATAATAACATGCTATCGTTCCATATTGCGTAACGATCTTATGGTTTTTTAGGAGGTCATTTATGCCTGCAAAAAGAGACCCTTACAGCAGCTATGGTCAAAAATTAATCAGCCTCTTCGCTGCACTATTATTTTCAAGGCAACGTCACTCCCTGATTGAACTTTCGAGGATGCTCAGCTGTTCCAAACAGACTGTAATGCGGTTGGTTGAGAATATAAAGATGTCCTATGGCGTTGATATTGAAGAATCTATTGAAAACATGAGGAAATATTACCGGTTAAAACGAAGAGTCGGGGTCGATCCAACTCTAAATTTGACGGAATCTGAAATAAGTGTTCTTCAAATGTGCCGTGCTTTTACAGAACATTTATTAGGACATCAGTTATTTGAAGATGCTGCACAAGCTCTTTTAAAGAGCCAGGCACATCTTCCTGAAAATCAGCGGGTTGATTCAAGGCATTTTGCTTCATTTATTCCCGGGACTATTGACTATACGCCTCACCATCAATCTATTCGCTTGCTAATAAGGGCCATGGAAGAAAAGAAAATATGTAAAATATTATACAAATCAATTATGACGAAAAGAGCCAAAACCTTTTATATAAAACCGCTAAAGATTTTTTCGCACAAGGATACAATTTATCTTCATGTTCGGATGGCCAGATACCCAGGGAAACCATATAAAGAGCCTGATTTTGATCCCCTGCTGGCAATTCACAGGATAAAAAATCTTGAAATTACCGAAAGGGCTTTTGTGTTCCCAAAAGATTATGATTTTGAGAATGTTTTTAACCAAAATTTTGGCGTTATCAAAGAAGAAGCTTTTAAAGTTGAAGTGGAATTCACGGAATATGCAGCAAAATATGTTGCCGAACGGATATGGAGTCCGGACCAGAAAATGATTGAAAAGAAGGATGGAACAGTAAGACTGAAATTTAGCGCTTCGTCAGAACCTGAGTTAATAGCATGGGTACTTTCATTTGGGGATGAGGCGAAGGTGATTAAACCTATATGGTTAATTAAGGAGGTTCGAAAAATAATATCAAGTATGCAGGAAATTTATTAGATCGCAAAATAAAACTGCTTTATCGTTGCGACCGGCCCTGAAAGAAAGGGTGTCCCTTACAAATATGGATATGTAATGGGGGACGTTGTCAACCCCGGTACCATCTGCCGGAGCTACGGGGCCCCGATAGCGGGATCTACGCTTCGCTTCGACAGGCGGGGCAGGCATGTTTTTCAGCAACCTGAAGTATAGGGAAACCTCGTTTTAGATCGGCATTTACCAAATTTGGCAATACTGCCATTTTTAGTAAATGATTAGAAATGGTCTACTGGGTAGCCCCAATGCTTTTTGCAATCCTGTCTTGGGGATATCGGAGTCATTATGTTGAATTGTCCGTGATTCCAGTAAAATTTATTGACTTTTAATTCAAAATTGATATTTTGTCAAAACGTACACAGATATTAATAATTGAGGACGTTTTGACATGATATCGACTTCCAGAAATGCCGAAAACATCATTATCGAAATGGCTCGCAAAACCGGTGTCATTCGAGCCCGTGAGATAAGGAAGGCCGGCCTCCATGCAGAATATCTGCGAAGACTCTGTAAAAGCGGGCGGCTGATTCGTACCGGCAGAGGGCTATATGTTCTCGCTGACGGCGATTTCACTGAACATCACACTCTTGCTGAAGCCTGCAAACGGGTTCCTCACGGAATTATCTGTCTCCTCAGTGCCCTGAGCTATCACGAAATCGGCACCCAAAATCCCCACGGGGTTTGGATGGCCATCGATCGGGCCATGCGAAAACCCAAAGTCGATTATCCACCAATCCGGATTTTCCGTTTTTCCGGCCCCTCATTGAACGAAGGGATTGAAGAAAAAAAGATCGAAGCCGTATCGGTTCGAGTATACAATCCTGCCAAGACCGTAGCAGACTGTTTTAAGTACCGCAATAAAGTTGGCATCGATGTGGCCATTGAAGCCCTAAAAGAGTGCTGGCGATCCCGGCGGTGCACAATCGACGAACTTGTTCGCTATGCACGGATATGCCGGGTAGGAAACATCATGCAGCCTTATATGGAGGCTATCGTCGTATGAGTCTTCAGAAAACTAAAAACCATGCCGCATCAGTTCGTCAGCGCCTGCTCAATTATGCCCGGTCTATCGGTCAGGATTTTATTTTTATCCTGCGAGCTTTTGCCATGGAGCGCCTGCTCTTCCGTCTAAGTCTATCTCCATACGTGTACCACTTCGTTCTAAAAGGAGGCCATCGCGATCCAAATCTGAAGCTGCTCAATATCTGCTTCGAGAGGCTGAAACTCTGCGAGTCCTAAAGCAGGCTAAATTCCATTTTGAAACACCGGCTTTTATCTGTATGGTGGAATCTGACTCAAAAGATATGGTCGGCTTGATTGAAACCTGGGTCTGGGGAATATCTCTGGAGTTCTATAAGGACAGTATTTACAGGGAAAGAATAATACCGACCATAGCTGAGGTTGCCGTCGCTGTTCACCAGATGTCTTCCGAGACATTCAACCATATACCTGCTTTTGAGGATAGCCGGGTGCATATTCTAAATGAATTGGAAAGTCTATCACCGTAGCTATTTAGAGAATACCCATCAACCCAAGCAGCGAAAGAATGGATTCTATCCCGTCTACCTGATAACCGGCCGGCAACCGTTATTCACGGCGATCTTCTACC
>JAUVVS010000034.1 GCA_030604545.1 Deltaproteobacteria bacterium
CTTCCATCTAATGTTTTTCCTTTCCTTGTATCTTGTGCAAATGCTCAGGAGGTCACTTTGAAGGAAGGCCAAAAAAGATAAGTTCTTTTGACAGGCCCCAAAATAAATACCAGAAATATACACAAGTAGTGACTGGTAGAATCAAGTAAATCTTAAATTAATCCATTCGTAATAATAAGTCAATAGTTTGACCGGAAAAATAATCCAGTTTTTGGTTATGAATTATAGTTGTGATTGATCAATTCATTCCAGATTACTTGTTCATAGCAGGTTTCATACACTAATCTATCATTATTAGATTGTATTTTGCAACCAGAAATATCAGAAATCGAAGCTCAGCTTAACATTAAAGGATGGCAATTTTCAAAGCAGATTTTCCTGAAAATAACCATATTTTTGGGAGATTGTTCGGTATGATTATTTGCCTGTTGAACATCTTTGTAACCGTTCACAGGTTCAGGGTTCAACGTTCAGGGTTAAGGACAAAGACGGCATTGAAGACCCGAAGCCCTCGTCAAAAATGCTTATTTCCCCAAATAATTACCAATTTGGCTCCAAATTTTGGATTAGGCCTGACGAAGACGACATCTTTCTCGTAAATACGCATCCCAAATGCAGTCTAGGAACGAGAATGGAACCTTGAACCCTTGAACCTTTGAACCCGTGAACGCCTATACATCTTTTAATCCTCAAAATAAGCTGCAGCCATGGTTAGTTCATAAAGATCTGTAAAAAGAGGACCAACGCGATGAATTACTGTCATGACACTTCTGCTCCATAAAGTTGTTTCATCCGTTTTAAGGCGAACTCATGAAACCCGGGATCAAAGTCGGCCACTCCCTTAACCGGCACCGAAATTTTATAATCCCGGTTTGCCAGACCTCCAACGGTGTCCATCACGCAAATGGATGTACAAACACCGACAACTTCAATGCTTTCAACACCTGCATCAGCGATAATCTTTTCAAGATCGGTCCCGTAAAAACCGCTGTAACGCTTTTTGGGGACCACCTTTTCATTCGGCCCCGGAGTAAGTTCATCAATAATTTTTCCGCCCCAGGTCCCTGCAATACAGTGCTTTGGAAACTTTTCGAACTCCTTATCATTTTCATCATGGGAGTCCTGGAGGTAAATGACAACATCTCCGCGTTTCCTGAAATCCTGCAGTCGTTCCTGAATAAAAGGTATTATTTTACGTGCGGTTTCACCACAATACAGCGCACCTTTTTTATCGATAAAATCGTTTAACATGTCGACAACAATCAAAGCCTTGTTTGACATACTTGCCTCCTTTTAATCTATATTGGTAACCGTTCACGGGTTCAGGGTTCAGAGGTTCAGGGTTCAGAAATTGTAGGTTCACCTCACAAATCTGAACTGTGCACAATATTGCGGAAGCATTCGATTCGGAAACAAACCCGGAGTTCGTTTGTTTTCTTCGGTATTTAAAACGGTCTTACACCATAACTGTTCACGGTTCAGAGTTCAACTGTTAAGGTAGTTAAAGTCTATGATTTTGAATCTAATACAGAATTCATTCGAGCCTTAAAATTAGCCGAGCGAGCTTGCACTGAGATTAAAAGCAAAAATATGAAAAAATCGTAAGCCCTGAACCTTTGAACGGTGAACTATTACCATTAAACATGAAAAAGAAGCTTAAATTCTTCATCGTCGACGACAATAAGGATTTCATTAATCTGGCAAGTAAATTGCTTGAGGCGGAGAACCATATAATATTCTCTAGCGATTCGAGCGTGAACACACTGTCGGAGATTATTGAACAAAAGCCCGACTGCGCTCTTCTGGATATAATGATGCCCGATATTGACGGCCTTGAGCTTTGCAGGCGGCTTCGTAGAGAACCAAGCCTTGATGAGATGAAGATAATCATTGTGTCGGGCAAAACTTATGAGTTTGATCGGAGCAGTGCCTTCGAATTTGGTGCTGATGGTTACATCACAAAACCTGTTGACAAGAAAATATTTTCTAAACAGATACTGCAGTTCATAAAAGACCATATTCATATAACCTTCTGGGGTGTGCGCGGCACCTTGCCTGCCCCAGGTGGAGAGAACATAAGATACGGAGGCAACACGTCCTGCGTCAGCCTTGAGTTTGCTGATGGAAACTTGATGATATTCGATGCCGGTACCGGCATCAAGGCCCTATCAGACCATCTCATGGCAGAGAAAACATTACCGATAGAAGCTAAGATCTTTATTTCTCATCCGCACTGGGATCATATAAACGCCATTCCTTTTTTTGCGCCCCTTTATATTAGTGGCAATGAATTCGAAATATGTGGACCCTCATATGGTGAATACACGATACGTGAACTTATCTCTGCTCAAATGGACGGTGTTTTCTTTCCAATCAAGATTAAGGATTTCAGGGCCACGGTCAATTTCAGTAATTTAAAGGAAGAAACGTTCAACATGAACAGAATGGAGATCCGGATCATGCTGTTGAACCATCCTGGCAATTGCCTGGGGTATAGAGTGCAGTACAGGGGGCGGTCTGTTTCCTATGTTACTGATAATGAGATTTACCCAAAGTCAAGTCGGTTCTATAATGAAGATTACATGAACAAACTGATGGACTTTGTCAAGGATACAGATGCCTTGATTACTGATTGCACTTATAGTGATGAAGATTACAAAAGTAAGATCAACTGGGGCCATTCTTCCATCGGCCAAGTGGTTGACCTGTCAGACCGTGCCGGGGTAAAGACATTGTATCTTTTCCATCATGAGCCCAATCAGACAGACTCTGATATAGACGCGAAGCTTGAAACGGCACAGGTCATGTTGGAGCAAAGAAAATCCAGAACCAGTTGCATTGCGCCTAAGGAAAAGCAACTATTTAAGATATGATTGCTTGAAACATACCAAAAATTTACCCATAAGGAGATGAAGCAATGACAATTGAAAATGACATCAAGCAAGATGAAAAGATCATAGTTAAAGTGGACTCTGATTTGGAGGAACTTATCCCAGGGTTTCTTGAAGATTGGCAAAAAGAAACCAAATATATGCAGGAAGCCGTGGAAAAGAATGACTATGATACTATTCGTAAAATGGGCCACAATATGAAAGGAACAGGTGGGGCATGCGGGTTTGACGACATTACTGATATGGGCAGTAAGCTTGAGAGTGCCGCAAAGGACATGGATCCGGATGTAATCCGGGAAACCTTGGGTACGCTTTCATCCTACCTGGAACAGGTTGAGGTTGTATATGAATAGATCAAAAAGAAGTCATCGAACTCTTAGTAAAGGAAAAGCTGTGATTTAAAGCGATCAGAGGTTGAAATCATGAAAGAAAATACTGATAGGAGCAACTTGGATGAAAAGAGGTCCGAACCAAGGGCCATTTTGGACAAATACTATAGTGTACAGTTTATGTTAAATGATGTAGGTCCAAATTACGTTTTCAAATTACGGGACATTTCTTCAAAGGGTCTATGTATTCTGGTAAAAGAGGATTCAGCCGTGCTGAAACATCTGAAGGTTGGTGACATATTGACCATGGAATACAAACCGCCGGAGTTAACGGGTTCCAGCAAAATTTTAAAAACACAGATCGGACATATATCAAAAAGTAAGGAGGGTCGTTTAACGGGACATTATCTTGTTGGTTTGTCCGTCATCGACTGTAATTGACCCTTTTCCCCCACCCCCGATTCCTCCTCCAAAAACGCTTTCATTCACCTTGACAGATTTCTTTTCCTGGATTACAAGGAAACTATTTAACAGTAATTATATTTCAATAAGTTGAGATCTTTGCAGAACGACCCCTTTTGCCTCCCGCAATGGCGGGACGTCAGGCTCAAATTCAAATTTTAACCCGCCTCAGGCGGATTAATCCTCAAAATACTCAATGTATTCCTAAGGTTAATCTCGCTATAGCGGGAAGCATTTTTTAAAGGTCTCAAAATGGCAATCGCTGTTCTTTCTTTACGCTCACTTAGGCGCGAGTTTTACACGGTTTAAAATTTGATTGCCTCTGAGGCGTCACTATTTTAATAAAGCTAAAAAGTTACAAATCGTTCAAGATAAGATTATGAGGAAAAAGAGGTAAAGATGAACACAAACACAGACATTTTGATTGTCGAAGACATCCTTACCCAAGCTTTGAAATTGCAAGGCTTTTTGGAGGAAAACAATTACAATGTTATACTTGCCAAAAACGGTCTGGAAGCAGTAAAATATCTTGAAGAGCACAGTCCGACGCTTATCATTAGTGATATCGTTATGCCGGAAATGGACGGGTATGAACTTTGCGCGCATATCAAATCCCAAGATCACCTCAAGGATATACCGGTAATGCTTTTAACTGCCCTTTCAGATCCTGAAGATGTAATCAAGGCCCTGGTGAGCGGCGCAAATAACTTTATATCAAAACCATACGATGAGAATGCATTGCTCTCTCGCATTCGAAATATTTTACTTAATCAGGAAATGAGGAAACAAGGAGGTTCTAAGCTAAGTATTGAAGTTTTCTTTTCAGGCAAAAAACATCTTATCAATTCGGATCGCATGCAAATCATCGACTTGTTGCTTTCCAGTTATGAAAGCGCCGTTGAGAATAGCCGTGAAATAGAACGGATTAATCAGGAGCTGATTGCGATGCAGGGGGATCTGGAAAAAGCCAAGATGACAGCTGAAACCTCCAACCGCGCCAAGAGCGAGTTTTTAGCCAGCATGAGCCACGAAATTCGCACGCCCATGAATGCTGTCCTCGGCATGGCCGACCTGCTTTGGGAGACCGACTTGAATGATGAGCAGAAGAGATTCATTGAGGCAATCCGATCATCCGGTGAAAATCTATTGCAACTCATAAACGACATCCTCGATCTATCCAAAGTGGAGACCGGACAGATCGAGCTTGAGGAGATTCCATTTAATCTCCTGAAAGTTGTTAACACTACATGTGAGGTCCAATCATTCCACGCCAGAAGAAAAAATATCGAGCTGGTGAAGTGGATTAGGCCTGAGGTCGAAACGCACCTTGTGGGTGACCCGGTACGGCTGGATCAGATTTTGACCAATCTAATGGGAAATGCTATTAAATTTACAGAAGAGGGAGAAGTATTTTTGGAAGTGGGTCTGCAAAGGAACCAAAGGCGAGAAATAGTAAAGGATGCTGATGCAGGAACACAACTGGAGAAGGACGGAACCGTGGAACTTCTCTTTTCCGTAACCGACACAGGGGTCGGTATACCTGAGGATAAGAGAGAGATAATCTTTGACCGATTTTCACAGGCCGACTCTTCCACCACCCGGGCGTTCGGCGGAACCGGGCTTGGTTTGGCCATCTCTCGCATGCTGGTGGAACTCATGGGTGGACGTATATGGACGGAAAGTGAGGTTGGAGAGTGGAGCACCTTTTCTTTTACTGCCAAGTTCGAGATCCAATCCGTTAAAGAGCCCGTTCAAAATCCGGACATGGATATAACCGGCGCAAAAACCCTGATTATAGATGATAACGCCACAAACCGTATGGTTCTCTCTGAAATGATTTCTCAATGGGGTGCTCAGGTGACGGAGAAGGAAGATGGTAAGAGGGGACTCGATGAAATGAGACGCGCTGCGAATGAAGGCAAACCTTACACCCTTGTACTGCTTGACTACAGTATGCCTGGTTTGGACGGATATCAGGTTGCAGAGATTATCAAAAAGGACAAACTATTGGCTACTATCGAAGAGCATGCCCTTAAGATTGGTGATTGATTTTGAATTGATGATTTATGATTGTTGATTGAATATTGAAAAGGAATTGAGAAAAGTGAAAGGATCCTGTCATATAAAATGAAAAAATACGAAATTAAAACAAAAAAGGAGAAGTACTCTTAACAGGTGCTACTTTGTACAGAGAGTGTAAACTATCTTCTGAGCGGCTTGAAAGAGTTTTTGTGATTGCTGAATTGAGTATTTACTTGTTTAAGGGTATACCAAAATAAAAAAAATGATGGAGGTAAAAATTGAGCTATATATTCAACAAAGAACAGATCAATGGTATAGATAAGATTTTGAAAGAGGATCTCATTGAGGAGGGCATTCATTCTGTTGTTTTAATCGATATGGCGGGCAATATTATATCAGACCTTGATAATGGCAAAAAGAAGCACGACGTTTACTCTTTGGCAGCACTGGCCGCCGGTAATTTTGGGGCGGTAAGCACCATGGCTAAAATGATTGGGGAGGAAGACTTTTCTTTACTTTTCCATAAGGGAGAAGAAGAGAGTATACATTTCAGCAAAGTGATGGAAGATTTTTTGCTAATCACAATATTCGGCAGTGATATGTCATTGGGTTTTATGCGATTAAAAGTAAATGAATCAATCGGGAAGATAACAAAGATTTTGGAGTCGCCTTCAACCGATGTTGGGTATCCTTATTTGTGAGTAGGTGTAATGGTCCTCTAAATCTTGTAGGCAGGATTCTATTATAGCTGTAAATTTCTCTTTTACTCGCCATTCTTTATCTTTGGCATTAGTTGAGAAAAAAAGAGTTGGTTTTCCTTCAGCTATAGCTTTTGGCATTTTTTAACTCACAATTATACTAGTGATTATATAGTTTTTTTCTTGGATATTGCCATATAATAAAGTGACATTGGACTTGAGAGATACTTATTAGGCAAAATAGGAAAAATTATTAAAAAATAACTGTATTGAGAGGTGTTTTTCTTGGCATTTGTAAATTTAAAGAAAAAAGAGGTTCAGTTAAAGATAGTCTATTATGGTCCGGGGAGAGGAGGAAAAACGACCAATTTAGAATATATTCACAGTAAATTCAGTGAACGTATACAAACAGATTTGGTCGCAATCAAAACCCACGGAGATAGGACGCTTTTTTTTGATTTCCTACCTTTTGATATAGGGAAAATAAAGGAGTATGATGTCAAAGTGCAACTATATACCGTACCCGGGCAGGTCAAGTATAATGCCACAAGGCAATTGGTACTAAGAGGTGTTGATGGTGTTGTTTTTGTGGCAGACTCAATGGAGGTGCAGAGAGACAAAAACAGATTTTCTCTCAAGAACCTTCAAGAGAACCTGGCCACCCATAATAAAAATATTTTCAAGATTCCTCTTGTATTGCAGTACAACAAAAGGGACCTGGCGCGTCAGGGTATCCCTCTTTTATCGATTGAAAAACTCGATAAAGGCCTAAACTCTCAGCTAAAGGTGCCTTCTTTTGAAGCCAGCGCCTTGATGGGGACAAATGTGGCGACGACATTAAAGAAGATTATAACATTAACCATGGCGTCAGTGGAAAGCCACCTGAAATAGGAGGTGAAGTGAATAATAAAAATGATAGCACAATAACCGATGAGGTGCAAAGCCGCCTGGAAGATATTTTTAAGGAAAGTGAGAAAACCCTTGCCAATGTGGAAGAGAGAGGCGAACCTCAAGACTCTCCTCTAAGAGGTTTGAAGACCGTTCTTTTATCGATCGAGTGGGAGATCACCAATGAAGCAATGACTACACTTATTGGGGAATTAGACAAATTAGAAGATAAATACAAAGATGATAAAAATCTTCTGTTGTTCCTTCGGCTCCTTGCTACGGCAGGAAAATATATTAAGAGCAGTAAAGCAAATGCCCATCCCGGCGCCATAAGGATGTTGAACTCAGTGTATAAAAGTCTGGAAATAGTGCTCCTTTCGAAAGGTATAACAGAAGCGGAAAAGAAAAAAATACTATATACACATGTTGAAGAATTTAAAAAATTAAAGGAACAAATAGCCCTTAGAAAAGCCGGCAAAGTCAAGGAAAAAAAGGTAAAGCCCCCCGAGGAGATAAAACATGCAGTTGAAGAACGGGAAAAAGATGTGGTCGTCCGGGAGGAGTCAAAGCCGGCCGAGGAGACCAGGGAAGAGTTAATGCGCGATATGAGTCATATGACCCCACAGGAGATCCTTGCTTATGTCCTATATGAGGTCAAGCAGGTCATTAGGGATGAATTCAAGGCATTAAAGGAGGAGCTTAAATCTTGAGACCTTTGAAATGTGGGCCGACAAAAACGTAAGTACTCCCACAAAATTGTAGTTTAATGTCGGTTTTAAAATTCCGCCCTAACGGCCCAGCTATCCTTTGATCCTAATAATAATATATAATTCAAGCAGATACAACCACCCTCGCCATAAACAGCCGAAAAATACTAAATTCAAATTATAATGAATCCATTAATGAGTAATATTTTAGCTGTTTGAAAACAAGGCCGCTTGAAAGATAATTAAATTTAATCACCTTCCAAGCTTATTTGTATAAACTGGTTTCAAAGGGCTAAAGTGTTACATCTTCATCTGTTTTTACTTAAACTTGAAATTCTCATTTTTAATAAGTTCAATACAGGCATCAACCGCATCGGGGGCATAATATTTTCCTCTGTTTATGGAAATTTCCTCTATGGCAGCTTCGATTTTAGGAGCTGGACGATAAGGTCGAAAAGAACTTAGTGCTTCCGTCACATCTGCTACGGTCAGTATTTTTGATTCAGGAAGGATGTCCCTATCAGAAAGGCCATTGGGATACCCGCTGCCGTCAAGCCTTTCATGGTGTTGGAGTACGAATTCGGCAAAAGGCCAAGGAGTTGGAATGTCCTTCAATATATCGTAGCCCACTTGAGGATGGATTCTGATAATTTCAATTTCGACTTCAAGCAGTTTTCCGGGCCTGTTGAGAATTGACACGGGTGTACGGATCTTTCCAATATCATGTAGAATTCCTGCAAATCGGATTGCATCAATCTGATCTTGTGAAAGCCCCATCTTTCCAGCTATAGCACAAGCGAAGCGGGCAACGCGCTGCTGATGGCCGGCTGTGTAAGGGTCTCTGGTCTCAACAGTCTTGGCCATGGTCTGAAGCGTGGCTTGCAGCATCTCTTGAAGCTGAGATGTTTTTTCTTTGACCTTTTGCTCCAGGATGATGTTCTGGGCGTTGAGTTTCTCTCTCATTTCTTTGAGAGATAGATGTGTTCTGACCCTTGCTTTTACTTCCTCTGTTTGAAACGGTTTGGTGATGTAATCTACAGCCCCAAGTTCAAATCCTCGAGTTATGTCTTCTTTTTCACTCATTGCGGTGAGGAAAATAATGGGAATATCTTTTGTTTGAGGAATAGCTTTCAGCCGGGTGCACACCTCATACCCATCCATCTCGGGCATCATAACATCCAGAAGGATCAGATCCGGCAGTTGTTTTTCTGCATAATCGAGCGCCTCTTGTCCATTTTGAGCGAGTCCAAGCTGATATTCCTTCCTTAATCGAAGTGCCAATAAATCGATATTTTTTCTGCTGTCATCAACAATCAAGACCAGAGGCTTAGTTTTTTCCATTATTGTTACCTTGCTTATCCAACCTTGGGTGGGATCAAAATTGAGACCTTTGAAAAACGCCCCCTTTTTTTATTGGAGGTTTTCAATATAGGATAAAGTCGTTAGCGTGTCAACGGAAAGTTCTCTGTAAAATGCTGATTTTGAACTTATTACCGCAAGTTGTGAATGATTGCAGAGAACGCTATCTGTTATTATCTTGTTGCATATGGCATGAAATTTTGATAAAAGGTAATATTTTAGTAACGTTCACCGCAGAGACGCAGAGTTCGCAGAGAAAATTAATATTTTTCTTAAAACCCTTACGCCACTATATGATAATGGATATCAATAAATTGAGCGGTAAAATTATCGGTGCAGCTATAGAGGCCTGCCCGCCATTGCAAGCTCAGGCGAGGCGGGCGGGTGCATAAGGCCCTTGGTCCTGGTCTGCTTGAATCCGCATACGAATCATGCATATGTCACTAGCTGAGTCTCGGAGGCTTCTCATTAGAAAGGAATAATACGCATTAAGCGGATGGATTTTTACTTTCCGGCATCCCTGCCCTGTTAAATACGAAGTCCATTTAACCGGGGTCACCGGAAAGTAAAAAAACTAACCCTCTGCGCCCTCTGCGTCTCTGCGGTGAATTGTTACCTTTTCTTTTTAGTGAATATAATAGGAAATTATAATGAAAATAGCCATTGCACAGATCAATCCGATAATCGGCGACTTTAAACATAATTTTGAGAAGATAAAATCTTTTCTTGATAAGGCCAA
>JAUVVS010000247.1 GCA_030604545.1 Deltaproteobacteria bacterium
ATACCTGTTGTGCTGCAGTCTTGCAGACTCTGATACAACTATCTCAACAAAGAATCTTCTTGAAATTTGGACCAGTACAACAGAAGCATTAACCGAAGGTTTAAAAGACCTTGAAAAAAGGAATATCGTCCTCAGAGTAATTTCAGACAGGAAAGAAAACAATATTTACAAGCTGACAGATGCGAATAAATGGGAACTTGATTAGTCTCCCCTCACACATTCTTTTACCAGGCTGTCTGGAACATCATCTCGAATGCCGGGGCATGATCCGGCCATAATATGCCAATTGTTGATGTCGACCAATAAGCTTTTTATAAACGGCCATTCTCTGCACATACGGGGCTTTACTGGGTGAATTGTGCATAACTTATTCCAGAATATACAGAAACCGTCCTTGCCCTGGGCCAGAACCGGTTTTCCACCTGAGATCCGGCAAAAATCGGCAACAAAAAGCTTGGGATCTGTATCGATATAACCGGCAATAGCTTTAATATCTTTATCGGTTAAAAAAGTTCCGCCATACCCTTTGCAGCAATTACCGCATTTTTTACATTTAAAAATATCTGAAGGTTTCATGGTATTAAACCTTTCCGTCGTCCGTCATCCGTCATCCGTCATCTGTCATCCGTCATCCGTCATCCGTCGTCCTTCATCCGTCGCCTTGTCTCCATTGCCCTCTTTAAGGTAACCTGGTCGACGTATTTCAAGTCACCCCCCATGGGTATGCCTGACGCTATTCGGGTTACTTTGACAGGATAATTTTCAAGTCGATCCGCAATGTATGCGGCAGTCGCCTCACCTTCAACACTCGTGCTCGTTGCGAGCACAACTTCCTTAACATTCCCCTCCTTAATACGTGAAATCAGTTCTTTGATTCTGATATCGTCCGGCCCTACTCCGTTCATAGGGGAGAGCACACCGGAAAGGATATGATACAGCCCTTGAAAAGAACCTGACTTCTCTATAGATACCATATCAGCAGGCTGTTCCACCACACATAATATAGCGTCATCTCTTGTACGATCTTTACAAACATTACAAACTTCGCCGTCGCTCAGGCCAAAACACATGGAACATAATCTTATCTTATCTTTGGTTTCCAGTATACTGCGGGAAAGCTGTTCTGCCTCCTTGCGTGGAGAATGTAGAATATGCATTGCCAGACGTTCAGCAGTTTTTTCTCCTATACCAGGAAGTCTGGAAATATTTTTTATCAAATTTAAAATCGATGATGGATAGTAACTCATTCATTTATTTCCTAGTAACTGCTCAGTTATATTGCTCTCCGAGGCGTAGGTTCTATGAGCCGGAGGCCACTAAGGCACCAAGGGATTGTAGATTGCAGATTGATGATTTTAGATTTATGGAAGTCGCTCGCGCAGCGCAGGCGCTTGCGCCGCGTGTCGCTCCGCTGTTTTGATGTGAACTGTTGTGGTAAAATTGAAAGATTCTTTAAATCAGAAATCTGCAATCTGAAATCTTCAATTGAGAGGATTCCTTAAATCTTCAATCTGAAATCTACAATCTGAAATCGTTCGAAATGGAGACACAATACCGGCTAAAATTTTTTGCCATAAAAAATACAAAAACACACTTAAAGTACTCATATTACATCATCCCTGGAATATTAATCCCGCCTGTAAGTTTACTCATTTCTCCTGAAACCATCTCTTGAGACTTTGCCAAAGCGTCGTTTATGGCTGCAAGTATTAAATCTTGCAACATTTCCACATCATCAGGGTCAATAACCTCTTCTTCAATCTGAATTGAAACGATCTGTTGCCTGCCGTTTGCTACAACCTTAACCATACCTCCCCCTGAAGTTGTTTCAACAGTCTTTTCCGCAAGCTCCTCTTGGAGCTTTAACATTTTTGACTGAAGCTTCTGGGCCTGTTTCATCAGGTTTCCCATGCCTTTCATAAATACCCCCCTATAAAATCTTAACGTCTAAAAGCTTGCCATTAAATATTTCCAATACATCTGTAACCAATGGATGATTTAAAGCATCCTGTTTCAAGCGGTCGGTCTGGCTTTTTTTTTGGTAGTCATTATATTTTTGTTTGTTACTAACCGTTACAATAATTTCTATCTCTTTCCCCAAAAAATCACTAAAGATTTTTTTTAGGATAGCCATGTTTTTTTGCCGCTTGATCATATTTATGTTAAAACCGTTATCTATAACTTCGATTTCCAGATTCTGATTAGTAAGTTTTTTCAAAGTACAATTTATCAAATTTGCTGCAAGAGAAGGATGTTTTTCCGATATAATATCAACGATTTTTTTCCAAGTCTTGTCAAGATCTTCTTCAGGATCAAAGGTAGTTGCAAATATCGGCTCCTTTGATGTTTCTATGTCCTTTACTCTGCTTGATGCCCTTTGTGAACTTTTTATTTTATTATGAAATGTAGACTCTGTGTTGGCATCCCCGTAATCAGCCTGGGTTTCATGAATTTCTGTTCGAAGGCTGTCGAGCTTTTCAATAAGCATATCAATCGGTAAAGCAGGTTTTACTTGAAAAATCCTGATTAAACTAATTTCAATAGCCAGTTTGGGATTGGCGGAAAGCCTTATCGCGGCCTCTTCTTTGAAAAGAAGATCAAAAATCTGGCTCAAAAAAGAAGATGAAACATCCTTTACTTGTTCAACCATCAGGTCAATCTCATATGCAGGAAGATCCACTAGTTTGGGTACTTTTTTTCCCATTTTAACAACTAACAGATTTCTGAAATGTTCAACGAAATTTGCATATAATTTTTTCATGTCATAGCCGCGATCGTAACTAGCATCCAAAATATCGAGAAGCTCTGGGATATCCCCGTGCAAAACAGCTTTCGAAATATCAAAAAGAGTTTTTCTGTCGATAACACCCAGTACATTTAATATCTGGTCATGTGTAAGAGTCCCTTCTGAACAAGTCATTACCTGATCAAGAAGGCTTAGGGCATCTCGTACGCTTCCGTCTGCCTCTCTAGCAATCAGGCTAAGACTTTCTACACCTATTTGGAAACCTTCACTAGTGCAAATCATCTGCATGTGTTGTAAAATCGATTCAGTATCTATACGTCTGAAATCATGTCGCCGGCATCGGGAAAGAATCGTTATTGGAATTTTGTGGGGTTCGGTAGTAGCAAAGATAAACATGACATGAGACGGCGGTTCTTCAAGGGTCTTTAAAAGCGCGTTAAAGGCGGCAAGGCTGAGCATGTGGACTTCATCTATAATATATATCTTGTATAGACTGTATGCGGGCATATATTTGACATTTTCACGAAGTTCTCTTATTTGATCAACACTATTGTTGGAGGCGCCATCAATTTCAAATACATCTGCCGAACCCCCTGAAGTTATTTCACTACAGGATCTGCATTCATTGCATGGGGTCGGAGTCGGTCCATTTTTACAATTCATGGCCTTTGCCAGAATACGAGCAACGGTTGTTTTCCCGGTTCCTCTAGGTCCTGAAAACAGAATCGCATGGGCAACCCGATCTGATGAGATTGCATTGGCTAAAGTCCGTGTAACATGATCCTGTTTTATAACCTCATCAAAGGTTTGTGGGCGATACTTACGTGCAAGAACAAGATAAGACATTATGAAATCCTCTGGGTCTTGATTCTTTACTTGGCGGAGAGAGAGGGATTCGAACCCTCGGTGCCGCTTTTGGCAGCACACACGATTTCCAGTCGTGCTCCTTCAGCCAGCTCGGACATCTCTCCGGATTAGGTGCTTAGTACCCAATTTTATAAATACAGCAACGTATAATAACGACTAACCACAGAGGACACAGAGAAAATAAAAGTTTATTATTATGGTCATCTCTGAGCACTCAGTGATCTGTGTGTCTTAATAATCTTTGGACAATGGATTTGTCAACACCGGAATTCAAAACTTGAAAAGCAAATGAATGTCGTTTCAAGGATAACCCGGTTGTGGTTAAAACTTTCACCTTGAATAATTTTTTTCAATTTGATATTCTAAATAATTAGGCTCATATAAGTTCTTGCTTTATTTCCTTTCAACCATAAATAATTTACGAATTTGAATAATTTTTAAGTTTAATCGAATTTATTTCAATATACCGACATATGTCAAAAAAATGTCCGCTAAATGAAAATAGTTTAGGTGGTCGTTTAAGAACTTATCTTGCATTTC
>JAUVVS010000132.1 GCA_030604545.1 Deltaproteobacteria bacterium
CTTACGGCCTGTTTGGGACTGAAGAGATTGAAAGGGTTTGATAATTTCAGACCTCGTAAATTTTGACAGATTTTGGAGTAATATTTTGGACAAAAGGCTCTGTTTCTAATGCAAGCGTTGGGTTAAAGGGTTCACGGTTCAAAGGTTCAGAGGTTGATGCCCTCATTGTATTAACCCAATGGAATCAATGGTAATGGGAAAAAACGCGAAGCGATTAACCCTGAACTGGGAACCCTGAACCTTATAACCCAGACCGACCTGATGTCCAATTTTCATGCAATTCCACGACATTTAAGGGCTCATAGCCATTTTTTTAAGCTGAATGACGAGGTCTGAAGTAGGTATAGCTGAAATTATGACAAGTATTCTGATCATCATTTTTTCGGCAATCCTTCTGTGTGGACTACTTTATTTCGAGAACAAGGAGAATCGAAAGGGCATACTGCCAACAAAGACGGCCCTTTCTTCCTTGTTCCTCCTTGTAGTCCTATTGCAGCCACACCCGATTGTCAGATATTATCATTTTGTTCTGCTGGGATTGATATTCTGCCTGGTGGGTGACGTTTTGCTGGCACTACCCCAGAAGAAGATGTTTCTTTTTGGTCTGATCTCGTTCTTGTTGGGGCATGTTTTTTATATCTTGAGTTTTTTCTATGTGGCTCGGATAAATCAGTGGACCTGGATGGGGTCTATTATAGTGATTGTCATAAGCGCTTGGGTGTATCTCTGGCTTAAGCCACACCTGGGGAAGATGAAGATACAGGTTTTGCTTTACGTTATCGTCATCACCATCATGGTTTCCGGGGCGTGCTCCATACTCGGTGAACCAAGCCTAGCACTGTCGGGACGAATAATGGTTTTCGCCGGAGCCCTCAGTTTTTACTTTTCCGATATTTTTGTGGCCCGAGATCGTTTTCTGAAAAAAGAAATTCTTAATCGGCTGATCGGCCTGCCCATGTATTATACAGGGCAATTCCTCCTGGCCTTTTCGGTGGGAATATTATGGACACTATAATTAGCAATAACCCCTTGCCTCTTCAGACCCTTACAGTTTCTAAAGAACATCGCCTCCTTGTCTTAGCCCCCCACCCGGACGACTTTGATGCCATTGGTGTCACCATGCGTTTTTTCAGAAAGAATGGGAATCCACTGTACGTGGCAGTTGCTACATCAGGGGAGCGTGGGGTGGAAGAAAAAATAAAAATCCGCGAACAAGAACAAAGGGATAGCTGTCACTTTTTTGGATTACCAGTTGGAGAGCTCTGTTGACAACAACTCTCCCTAGGGCTATAAGTAAAAATATCTTTAGCAAATCAAATTTGTGTTAGGGCCCAAGGTCGCCAGCTTTGGTATTTAGATGGATTCACCCGGAAAATAGGAAGGTAGCATATGGAACTTTTTTCTGAAATTAAGAATATGATTGTGAGTGTGTTTGCCTTGGAAGAAGAATCGGTCGTTTCAGAAGCCCATTTGGAAGACGATCTGGGTGGAGATTCTTTAGCGATTATGAATCTGGCTGAGGCAATCGCAAAACGTTACGGAATTGAGATACAGAGCGAAGACATCATAGAAGTTGACAATGTGGGTGAACTTGTAGAATTGGTCAAGTTGAAAATTTCATCAAAGACCTAACCCGGACAAGAGGGATTGTAGATTGCAGATTGATAATTTCAGATTTATGGAAGTCGCTCGCGCAGCGCAGGCGCTTGCGCCGCGTGTCGCTCCGTTGTTTTAAATAAAAATGGAGAAATTCCTTAAATCTGAAATCTGAAATCTTCAATCTGAAATTCAAATTAATTCTCATAGAGGAGATCGACCGTGGAATATCCTATAATACCTAAAAAGCCTTTGGAGAAATTCGCCGTCAAACCAAATTTACAGGATTATCAGAAGATGCGGGAGGAGGTTGGCTGGGATAAAATCGCCCGGGAGCTCGATTGGTACGACAATGAACATATCAACATAGCTAACGTAGCCATAGATTCACACTTGAAAACAGATCGCAGAGACAAAAAGGCTCTGATATGGGAAAGCAAAAAGGGTGAAATCGAAGAATACACATTTTTAGATCTTTCGCAATTGAGTAACAAATTCGCAAACGTATTAAACAAAAAGCTTGGTGTTGAAAAAGGAGACCGTGTCTTCTTTTTTTTAGAACGAATACCGGAGATTTATATTGGCATTATGGGAACGCTCAAAGCAGGCGGAGTCATCGGGCCGCTGTTTTCTGCCTTTGGACCGGATGCGGTAAAAGATCGCCTTGCGGATAGCGAGGCCAAAGTATTGGTAACCAGTCCCGCTCTAAAAAAGAAGATCGTTGATATTTTACCTGAACTCCCTGCTCTTGAGAATATTATCATCGTGGAACGAGGAAGAGAAAAGAAAGATCCTCATGATTTGTCTTATGAAGAATTGATGGCTGAAGCTTCTGAATCCTTTGATGTAGTTAAGACTCATAAGGAAGACTACGCAATAATGCACTACACCTCAGGTACTACCGGCAAGCCCAAAGGGGCTGTACATGTCCATGAGGCTGTGCTGGGCCATTATGCTACCGGAAAGTATGTCTTAGATTTTCAGGAGGATGATATATACTGGTGCACTGCAGATCCGGGATGGGTCACGGGAACATCTTATGGAATGTTTGCTCCCTGGTCCAATGGTATCACCCAGGCTGTGTACGAAGGGGGATTCAGCGCCAAACGTTGGTATAAATTTATTGAAGAAAAAAAAGTAACCATCTGGTACACAGCACCCACAGCCATCCGAATGTTGATGAAAGCCGGAGATGAACTACCCAGAGGGTATTGTTTCGATTCTTTACGTAATCTTTACAGCGTTGGCGAGCCGCTGAATCCTGAAGCAGTAATATGGGGAGAAAGGATCTTCGGAATGGCTTTTCATGATAATTGGTGGCAAACGGAGACTGGATGCATCATGATCGCCAACTACCCCATTCAGGACATAAAACCCGGATCCATGGGGAGACCATTTTTGGGAATAGAGGCCGGGATCGTTGATGACGATTTTAATGAACTTCCATGCGGCGAGGAAGGAAGTCTAGCGCTCAGGCCGGGGTGGCCCTCGATGTTCCGTACCTATTGGAAAAAGGAAGAATTGTATGAATCACAATTTATCAATGGGTGGTACATTTCCGGTGATAAGGCAAAAAGAGATGAAGAGGATTATTTCTGGTTTGTGGGTCGCGCAGACGACGTGATTAACACGGCAGGTCACTTGGTTGGCCCTTTTGAGGTGGAGTCGCTCTTGATCGAGCATCCTGCCGTGGCAGAAGCCGGTGTTATCGGCAAGCCGGATCCCATTGCCATGGAGGTGGTCAAGGCGTTTGTTTCCCTGAAAGTAGGTTACGAGGCAACAGAAGAATTGCGGTTAGACATCCACAAATTTGCCATGAAACGTCTCTCCAGGGCTGTTGCTCCTCGCGAAATTGAGTTCATAGATTCATTACCAAAGACAAGGAGCGGTAAGATCATGCGACGGTTGCTGAAAGCCAAAGAACTTGGGTTGCCGCTTGGGGATACGTCGACCTTGGAAGATGATTAGTCCCTTAATAATTAATTTTGTGCTTTTTATGGCAAAAATAATTTTAACCAATTTGAAGCCCTTGACTATCAATTGAAGATTTCAGATTTAAGATTGAAGATTTAAGGAATCCTCTCAATTGAAGATTTCAGATTGAAGATTTCAGATTAAAGGATGACGATCATTTTTATAAAAATTGACGGAGCGACACGCGGCGCAAGCGCCTGCGCTGCGCGAGTGACTTCCATAAATCTAAAATCATCAATCTGCGATCTAAAATCCCTACGACCGGCTTGTCCGGGCTAGGTAAGAGTGTTTATGATGTTCACACCGCAAGAATTTTTTGACTTAAAAGATTTTGATCATCGAAAGATATTTTTGGAAGACAAGGCTGTTTGGACAGCACTTGATCGATTGCCTGAATATCTTAATACCTTTTTTCAGCAATCGTGGCCATTGTCTAATATAATGGGACAAATCAACAAGCCTCTGATAATTTATGACAATGAAGTTAGAGATGATCTTAATGTAAAAACAGCGGACCTTTCAAGCTCAATCTATGTCGATATGAAGGGCAAAATATTAAAGGATGCCGCTGTTATTATGCCTGGAGCGTTTTTAAATGACGACAGGATAATCATTGGGCCTGGAACAATAGTTGAGCCGGGCGCATTTATTAAAGGTCCTACGGTTATAGGATGTAACTCTGAGATACGCCAGGGGGCTTATATCCGCGGGAATTGTCTTATAGGGAATAGATGTGTGGTCGGACACACAACAGAAATTAAGGGTTCTATCATGTTGGATGGCGCAAGAGCCGGCCACTTCGCATACATCGGTGACAGTATTTTGGGTAAAGATGTGAACCTGGGCGCGGGGACTAAGCTGGCTAATCTAAAGGTGATACCCGGATCTATTGTTATTGCGTATGATAGGAAGCGATTCAAAACAGGACGTCGAAAGCTTGGTGCTGTTTTAGGTGATGGAACGGAAACCGGATGCAACTCGGTCACATCCCCCGGCACCCTGACGGGTCCTGCCTCTATCATCTATGCAGGTGTTGCCGTGCCGGGCGGATATTATCCAAGTAAAACCTTCTTTGAACCTTCCAAGGGATCTCTTCGAATTCATACCTTAAAGAGTTAAATTGAAAACTCATAATATTGATAGAAAAAAAATTATTTTAGCCGTATTAAGCGGTTTGCTGCTTACCGGATCTTTCCCGAGAACCGGCATCTATTGGCTTGCCTGGTTTGCCTTTATTCCTTTATTGGTCTCTTTAAGAAACCTTTCACCAAAAGACGCTTTTCGTCTTGGCTTTTTGACCGGGCTTACCCACTACCTTACATTACTGTATTGGCTTACATATACAATGAAAACGTACGGCAACCTTCCTTTGTATGTGAG
The DNA here is from genome assembly GCA_030604545.1 of Deltaproteobacteria bacterium. Classification (GTDB taxonomy): domain Bacteria; phylum Desulfobacterota; class Desulfobacteria; order Desulfobacterales; family JAUVVS01; genus JAUVVS01. The sequence goes on from JAUVVS010000132.1 coordinate 4,951, forward strand.
TGTGGCCATAATGATCATTATATCTGCCTATTTAGCGCTTTATATAGCGGTATTCTCTTTAACAATAACCTGGATATGCGAAAAGCCTTTGATATGTCTTTTTATGATCCCTGTTTTATATGTGTCATTGGAATATGGCAGATCATTTTTTTTATCCGGGTCTCCCTGGGAATTACTTGGATACTCTCAATTTAAAACGTTGCATCTCATACAGATTTCAGATATACTAGGTGTATATGGTGTATCTTTTTTAATTGCCTTGTCAAACGCGGCAATTTTTATGCTATTTCTCTATTTAACGGGAATGGATTGGAAGGGAATAAAGGTTGCAAAACGTCTTGCGGGCGGATCGATTCTTACTTTTGCGATAATTATCGGCCTTGTATTTGCCTATGGAAAATGGCGTATACAATCAGTAGATGAGCTGATTTCAGTCTCTCCATCTATACGTGTTACAGTTGTTCAGGGCAACATCGAACAATCAAAAAAATGGGATTCTGCATTTCGAATTTCGACCATAGAAAAATATTTTAATTTGTCTCTTTCAGCGAAAGAGCATAAGCCTGATCTTGTTGTATGGCCGGAAACAGCTGCTCCCTTTTATTTTTTCCATAACATTAGACTGTCAAAAATGGTTCAAAAAGGGGTTCAAAATGTCGGCACAAGCTTTTTGATAGGAAGCCCTTCTTTTATCCAAAGCGAAAACGGTATAAAATATTACAACAGTGCTTATCTGATTAACCCGGATGGAAAGGTACAAGGCAAGTACGACAAGGTGCATCTTGTACCGTTTGGAGAGTATGTCCCTTTTAAGAAATGGTTGCCATTTCTTGGTAAAATGGTTGAAGAGGTTGGAGATTTCTGGCCCGGGGAAAAAGGGAGTACTATTAAATGGGGGAATTACAAATTAGGTGTCCAAATTTGTTTTGAAATAATATTTCCAGGGCTATCAAGGGCTGTGGTAAATAATAATGCGGCGTTGTTGGTTAATTTAACAAATGATGCGTGGTATGGCAATTCATGTGCACCTTATCAACATTTTTCCATGACCGTATTCAGGGCTATTGAAAACAGAAAAGCACTTGTCAGGTCGGCAAATACAGGCATAAGCGGATTTATAGATCCAGTAGGCAGGATTATTGCTGAAACGGCCCTTTTTAGGGATGCAGTTTTGACACGTTCAGTACCAATAATATTCATGACAACCTTTTATACCCGCTTCGGAGATCTATTTGCAATAGCCTGCCTAGTTAGTGTACTTTTTATTGTGTTAAGGCAAAGGATTAAAGATTTC
>JAUVVS010000199.1 GCA_030604545.1 Deltaproteobacteria bacterium
ATCAGGTCTGGGCCAGGGATAAACATGATTTAAAATTTAATTATCTTTCAAGCGGCCTTGTTTTCAAACAGCTAAAATATTACAAAAAAATAAATCTACTTAATCTGTACTATATAAGGATGAGAACGATGACCAACGAAATCATACTTAAAGATGCATTTAAACGATATACTGAGGATCAGGACAAGATATTACCGCCCGAAGAGACAGTAAAACGATTTATGGAAAAATTACAAAAGTTGAACCTTGATATTTTGGAAAAAACCATAAGGATTGACAACGGCAGGTTGGATATTCCTGTCTATATCAGTCGATGCGGTAAGGATGCAATGTCAGTCACGGGCACCAAAAAGCAGATGGGAAAAGGCGCCACTCCTCAGCAGGCTGAAGCAAGTGCAGTAATGGAACTGGCCGAAAGATTCAGTTTTTTCAGCTTCTACAGGAATCCGAAAAATTTTTTTGAAGAAAAATACTGTAATATTAAAAATAAAGCCATTCCCTTTGAAATGATTGCCCAATCAGTACATGATAATTCTGAAAATATTGATATAAGCCAAAAGATATTTGAAACTCTTCCCCTGAAATGGACAAAAGCCTTTAATCTAACCAGGAATAAAGAGGTCTTTATTCCATTTGACTGGTTTTTTACAATCAATGAATTCAACGGACCATCCGCCGGCAACTGTGCAGAGGAGGCACTTTCTCAAGGCATTTGTGAAATTGTAGAAAGACACGTATCATCAATTATCAGTCAAGAGAAGTTGAAAGTTCCAAGAATAAATCCTGATTCAGCAACAGAGCCGCTGGTAAAGGAAATGATACTAAAATATAGAAATGCCGGAATAAAATTCTATCTTTCCGATTTTTCTCTTGAAATGGGTATCCCTTCCGTGGGTATTTTAGCTTATGATCCATCAACCTTTCCTGAAAAAAGTGAAATCGTCTGGACGGCGGGAACAACTCCCGATCCGCAAAAAGCTTTAAGCCGTGCATTAACTGAAGTTGCCCAACTTGCCGGTGATTTTAATACTTCATCCAACTACGTAGCAAGCGGTCTCCCCAAATTTTTAAAAATCGATAAAGCTGAGTTTATCACCAAACAGGAAAGTGAAACCGAAATAACAAGCCTCCCTGACCTTTCGAACAATAACATAAAAGTTGAGGTTGAAAATTGCATTTTCGCCTTGAAAGAAAAGGGGATGGAAGTAATTGTGGTAAATACAATGCATCCTTTACTTGAAATACCCGCTTTTTATACAATAATACCTGGGACTCATTTTAGGGAACGGGCTTTGGAAACCAGCGTTGCGATGTTTTCAGCCAAGATTATCATGGAAAGCAGAAAGCCTGAAGAGGCTGTTTCTGAACTTAAAAAAATTGATGTCCTTCTTCCTGGAAAGTACTATACAAACTTTTTTCTTGGTTCTTGCTATCTATCAATGAATGACCCCAAAAAAGCATTCAAATACTTTAACAAAGCACTTGACCTTGATCCCACAAAACAGGACATTCCCAGCATATACTCTTATATGGGAATATGTTTAAAGGATATGGGAGAGTATAGGAAGGCATTATCAGTGCTCAAAGAAGGAGAAAGATACGATAAAGAAAGAACAGATATTTATAATCTTATGGGATTTTGCTATTTCAAATTAAAAGATCATAAAAAATCTATAGATTGTTTCAACAAAGTGCTCAAACTTGATCCAAGCTCAGCCATTGATTATGCAAATATTGCCTCAAATTATCGTGACATGGAAGAAAAGGATAAAGCCATTCTATTTTACGAAATTGCACTAGCCATGGATCCCGAAATAGACTTTGCAAAAGATAGTCTGGAAAAATTGCGATAAATGTAGTCAAGCCTAAGCGGAATCGCTTTCTATAATCTCTCCGGCAAGATTAATATAATCAGTTGACCCATAGCTGTTTCGTCTGAAAAAAACCACCGGCTTACCGACATCCGCACTATCTGCAATGGTCGTGTTAATCCTTATTACTGTTTTGAAAAGCAAGTCCTTATACCTGTCATCATTTTTTAGCTTCTTTATAATGTTATGGCTTGATCTAGTCCTCTTGTCAAAAAATGTTGCAACAATCCCCACAACATTAAGTTCAGAATTGATCTCTTTTTTTATCAGATATATAGTATCAAAAAGTTCATCCAATGCTTCATAAGAATAAGGATGTGTTTGGCATGGCACTTAAACCTCTTTTGCGCATGCAAGCACGTTAATAGTCAGGAGTGAAAGGCTAGGAGGCGTATCAAGAAGAATAAAATCATATTCTCCGGTAATATCTTCAATAGCTTCTTTTAACCTGTTTTCTCTCCCCACCTCACTGACCAGCTCAACCTCAGCACCGGCAAGGTCAATATGAGATGGAATAAGATCAAGCAGCTTCCATTTAGTTTTTAAAATCACATTATCAGCATAAATCTTTTTGTCGTCCTTGATGATATCATACACGGTTAGCATTTCATCATCAATGTCAACTCCGAGCCCTCTCGTAGCATTGAACTGTGGATCCATATCAACAATTAGAACCCTTTTCCCTTTCAGAGACAGGGCAGCCCCGAGATTAATAACCGTTACCGTCTTCCCGACACCGCCCTTTTCATTTGCCACAGCTATGATTCTGTTTTGTTTTGTGCTCATTCTGAAAGCCTCCTATATCTTCAGGCTTGTTTATTTAAACATAGAAAACCTGGTCCACTGGGCCAGGATTCTTTACTTTTTAAAAGACTCGTAAAAAGTCTTTTATAAACGATTTTAAGTTCCGCTATAGAGGGTTAGCTGATCGGCTCAAGAGCGCACAAAATGTTTTCTTAAGTTAATAATAGGACTTTTTACAAGCTTCTCAAGATTAATAAACATAATAGCTTGTAAAATTTAAGATATTATGATATGAGACCTTTGAAAAATGTTCAATTTTGTTCAAGTTCAAGGAAGGCGAAAATTTTAACCACCCCAGTACGATCTGCCAGACCTACGGGGCAGGCATCCATACATTGAGTATTTTGAGGATTAAAATTTGAGCCTGACACAGAAATTGGGCAAAAGGGGGCGTTTTGCAAAGGTCTCAATACATTAAAGGTTTAATTAAGGGATTGTAGATAATGTGTGCATTAGCACGCAGAATACTCGTATCCCCCAAGTTCAAGCAGAAACTACATAAAGGACCATTCAAAGGTCTCAAGGTGACAATCAAAAGATAAAGGGGAATTTGTATTTATGTCAGAAAAACATCCTGAATGCCCGTTATATAATCCATTAAATTGCAAAGAATATTACAACCCCAAGCTCTGTGCATTCGTTAGAAAAGATAAGGTATGTCAAAAGAAAAAGAAACCAAAACAAAAATCAAAAAAATAGAAACAGAGAGACTAAAATCAATTACGATAGATTTAAGAATCAATAAATCAGGCGTGACCGGGTCTATCTGATAGAAATGCAAGTTCTATTCCCATTTTTTCCATAACTGCTTCCCATCGTGATTCAACTGGAATATCAAAAATAATCTCCTCAAAAAGAGGACCTGCCAACCAAACATTTTCTTTTATCTCTGATTCCAACTGTTCGGCAGCCCAGCCCGCACAGCCCAATGTTATAATAAACGATTTAGGCCCACTGCCCATGGCCACTGCTTTAATAATATCCACAGTGTTGCTCATGGCAATAGAAGGCGTAATCATTAGAGACCCTTCCCATCCAAAGGGAGGACCATGGAGCACAAAGATCTCATTAATATGAACAGGCCCCCCTATATAAATTGGTATTGATTCTACTTCAGCAATACACTCCAGTTTAAGCTCTTGAAAAATATTTTTTCCACATAAAGAAGGATGAACCCGGTTTACAACAATTCCCACAGCTCCTTCCGGGCCATGCTCACAAATACAAGTGACTGTCTGAAAAAAATTCGGATCAGCCAAACTGGGCATAGCCACCAGAAACTGTCCTTTAAAAAATCCAGAAATTCGATTTTCCATATATTTCCTCAAGAATTTATATTAGATTTGTTATATTGCGCAAAAGATTACTTTCATCTTCAGACCTTGTCAAGTGATACAATGGGCAGGCAAAGGATATTTGATGGTCACATTTATATATTTCTGCTATAATATGAATAAACGTTATTATCCATTCAATAATAATTTAGGTTTTTTACATGCCGACTATTCGCCGACAAATAATTGATCTGTTATCACAAAGAAAATATGGAGCTCGAGATCTCTCACAGGCTCTGAGTGTGCGCGAAAAGGAGATTTATGCTCACCTTCCTCACGTTGCACGCTCAGTAATATCAAAAAAGCAATGCCTCCAAATTATACCACCGAGGTGCATTTCCTGCGGGTATGTTTTTAAAACACGTAAACGCTTTACACGGCCTTCTCGTTGTCCCCGTTGCAAAGATGAGCGGATCAAAGAGCCAAGATATCAGATTTTGTAACGGCGAAAATTATGCCTTGAAAACCAAAATTGGATTATAGCTATGGATGAATCTGAAATATATAATATCCTTATGCGTGTTGCAGGTAGTGAATGTGTAGTACCAGAGGATGTTAGAAAAATTTTTTCATTATTGGTATCCTCCACCCTTCGCCATAGAGATTGCATCAAAAAGGACTTGGATATCATTTTAACCGTTGAAGACGTACGTGTTACGCTAAACTGGTTGCTGGAATCGATGCATTCCAAACGACTACCTAAAACAAATAATGCTATCCGAATGGACCTTTTTAAAATATGGTTTGACGAGTTGAAACCTTATTTATGAAAAAAATCCTGTTCTACAAATTTTACAATATCTC
>JAUVVS010000189.1 GCA_030604545.1 Deltaproteobacteria bacterium
ACATTTTTCTTCGTCAACAATTGGATTAAAAGACATTTGCTTAAGCCTCCTTTCTAAAAATTACAGTATGATAATTAAATTAACCAATGGTTCCATTTTTGGGCAAAGTCCATATACTAATTGATGAAGCGAGTCAAGCCTTCTTGTAATTTTTTTCACTAATAAAATAAATAGGTATGTCGGTATGTGTAATAACATGAATAATAAGATACTTAAGGCCAAATATGCTTCCCATAGCGGCCTAAAATTCAATAAGGCATAGTAATGTATTGGTAAAATTATTTTCCTTATTTTCTTTTTCGATTTGAGGCAAGTCGCGGTCAATACAACGGGCAAAGATGTTACACGGCACACCTTTCGGAACAAAGTAGAGGGTAAAAGAAACATTTTTATCGTATCTATTAACAAAAGGGGGTTTAAGGATTGTGTCTATTGATGAAGGCTGGGCATTATTCGCTAAATTATCAAGATATTCCATTAAGCTCTCTTTCCATTTTTCCTGATCTTTCGTCCCATCTTCATACATCGGAATTGAGTCAAAATCGATTATCTTTTTTGCCCCAGGGATCTTATCGATCAAATATTCAAAGGCAACCCGGCTGCTTGTAATAAATATTTTTTCTGTGTTCTCTGCGACTCTGTGGTTAAAAAAAGTATTTTTACGAATTCATCAGATCTTCCTGTCTCTTATGATAATTCCTCGAGATCTTAGCTGATTACGAATTTTATCTGCAAGATCCCAATTTTTTTCTGCTCTCGCCTTTTCTCGCTCCTTCATTAGACGCTGTACCTGAGAATCGGAAAACGCCTCTCCAAAGTCGAATATTTTCAGTACTGAATCTATCTTGCGAAAGGCATCTACTATCTTTACGGAATTATCTGCATCTATCCGTTTTTCCTGAATCAAAATGTTCACCTTCTTAATATTTCCAAATATCGAAGCCATGGCTACTGATATATTCAGATCATCATCCATTGCACTGGCAAAACCCTTTTTTACATCGTACAGAAGCTGATCCAACTCAGGATAAGATCGCCCTTCTTTAATATTAAGTAAAGTATGAATGCATGCATCAAGTCTATTTAGTGAATTTTTGGCATCATCAAGCCTCTCATTGGAAAATACAATCGGTTTTCTGTAATGGGTGGTAAGAAGCCAGAACCTGATTTCTCTCCCTGTCCATCCCTCGTCCGAAAGATTTTCAAGGGTAAACTGATCTCCTCTTTCATCTATCTTCTTACCATCAGCCAGGACCCTGTCACAATGCATCCAGTATTTAGCAAGTGGTTTCCCCGTCAAAGCGCCGGCAATTGCTATTTCATTTTCATGATGGGGGAATATAAACTCCCGGCTGCTTGTGTGTATATCAAAACTTTCACCAAGGTATTTCATGGATATGGCTGCACACTGAATGTGCCATGACGGCCGTACATTACCCCAGTCTGTTTTGGTATATATTCCCCTCTTTAGTTCCGAGAGCTTTGATCTTTTTAATAGTGTAAAATCCCTGGGGTTATCCTTTTCATACTCATCAAGGTCAACCGTGGCTCCAAGCCTTATCTTGTTTATATCAACACCCGACAATTTTCCATAGTCAGAAAAGCGTGATATATCGAAATACAAAGAGCGAAGTTTTTCGTATGCAAATCCTTTTTTTACAAGCTTTTCAGCCAGCAGAACCATCTCTTCAACATGTTTGCTGACTCGAGGATACTTTGCGGCAGGTTTAATCTTAAGGAATTCAAAATCTTTTTTAATATATTCAATATATTTTTCAGTAAATTCAGATAGCTCCAAACCTGCTTCCTCAGACACCTGTATAGCCCTGTCATCCAGATCTCTAATGTTCATAATATGTTTAACTGAATAGCCCCTGTATTCAAGGTAACGGCATACAAGGTCTGTAAATACAAATCGCCGGCATTCACCCACATGCATCCTGGCATGTGCGGTGGGACCGCAAGTATACAGGGAGACTTTCCCGGCCTGGATCGGTTCAAACGGTTCTTTGCTCCTGCTTAATGTATTAAACAGTTTCAATTCAACTTTTTCTCGGGCAGTAAAAAGTGGTGTGCTCAGATATCGTTCACCACCATCCGGAAATATCACAACAATAACACCCTTATCCATAGTCTCCGCTTCTGCTTGAGCGACAACCAAGGCTGCTCCGCTGCTCATGCCCACAAAGATGCCTTCTTTTTTTGCAAGACGTCTTGTCATTTCAAAGGCCTCTTCATCATCAATATTTACTTTTTTATCAAGACGCTTCTTTTCAAAAATCTCAGGACAATATGCCTCTTTCATATTCTTTAATCCCTGGATTTTATGGCCCAGGTATGGTTCTACACCAACTATTTGAATATCTGGATCATATTCCTTCAGCCTTCTTGAAACACCCATCAGGGTCCCGCTTGTACCCATTGTAGCAACAACCTTGGTAACTTTCCCTTTGGTCTGTTCCCAGATCTCTTGGGCTGTTCCGAAATAGTGGGAATGCCAGTTGGCTTCATTATTGAATTGATCCGCCATAAAATAGGTTTTAGTATTTTCGCGTGCTAAGCGATATACCTCTTCAATGGCGCCGTCGGTACCAAGATGGGCTGGAGTAAGGAGTATATCGGCGCCCCGAGCCTTTAGGATCTTTTGCCGTTCCATGCTCACGGCTTCGGACATGGTAAACAAAAGTTTATAACCTTTGACTGTACACACAAGTGCGAGACCGATCCCTGTGTTTCCACTTGTGGCTTCGATAACTGTTTTATTTGGCGTTAATTCACCTGATTTTTCTCCGGCCTCAATCATAAAAAGAGCCGGTCTGTCTTTTACCGACCCTCCAGGGTTAAAATACTCCAGTTTTGCTAAAATAGTCACCTTGGGATTCGGATTAAGATGCTTTATTTCAACAAGCGGTGTATTGCCAATGGCATTTAAAATTGAGTGACCCATCTTTTAGGTATCCTCAGATCTCGTTAAGTCGTCGAGTAGTTGAGTAGTTAACCACTCAACTACTTGACGATGTCTGACTCTAATAAAATCTTAATTATTTCCTCTTGAACCTGATTTTCATCCATAGATCCATCTATAACTCTGAACCGTTCGGGCTCAAGTCGTGCAAGTTCAAGATATCCCTCTCTCACTTTCTTATGGAAAGAAAGCCTCTCTTCTTCAAAACGGGTTTCAATGCTTTCTCTTGTGCCTTTATCTATCTGTTTCCATGCACGAGAAAGACCTATTTCAGGCGAAAGATCAAGCAGTATGGTAATATCCGGCTTAAGGTCTTCAAGAATCAATTTATTTAATCTTTTTATTAAATTAATATAGAGCCCTCTTGCAAAACCCTGGTAAGCCATGGTGGCATCATAAAAGCGGTCACACAGAACCGTTTTTCCTTCGGTTAATAGAGGCTTGACGAGTTCATTAATATGCTGAGACCTATCAGCTATATAAAGAAGAAGTTCTGTCAATGGATCCATATCTTTACTTCTAGGGTCGAGCAGTATCGAACGGATTTTTTCTCCGATCTTTGTTCCGCCGGGCTCTCTTGTAATAATACAGTCATGCCCCCGTCTCTTCAGAAACTCGGCAACATGTTTTATTTGAGTCGTCTTTCCTGATCCTTCTATCCCTTCAAATGTGATAAACATATAATTACTAATATTGATGAATTCTTAAAAAGTCGAATTCATCACGTTTTAGGTTTTAAGTGTTAGGTTTGAAGTCATGGTATTACAATTATTTACAGATACTTAAAACTTATAACCTTAAACTTAAACGGCAATATAAGCATCTGATTTTATGAACACTTTTCTGAACCGCAGAATATCGAACAAGGAATATTGAATGTCGAAGTGAATACTTCATAATTCTGCGGTTCCTTGTTCGACATTCGATATTCAAAGATTTTAGGAAGTTAGTGGTCAGTTAAAACCACATCCATACCCCCTGTGTCAAGTGTGTCTTAAAGTCAGTTTTCAAAAGGGGGGAGATTTTTAGGGTTTTCGTTCAGACACTAGTTATGAGCCGATAAAACCAACTAATCTACTGGTTCTTTTTCCCCATATAAAAATAACGACCCAAAATTTTGTGGTACGAAGTCCAGGTTTCATTAGGATCTTCTGATGAAATAAAGTCACGGATTCCGTTAACCTTTGAGTCTATCTCATCGATATAGTTCAACAAAACTGCCTCGATTGTTTTGGGCGGTTCGGGTGAACCGAATTCCCGGGTTCCGTGATGACTCACAATCATATGTTTGAGCAAAAGTAACTGTTCCTCCGTAAAGCCCTTAATTTCTACTACTTTTTTGTCAATCATCTCTAAACCGATAACAATATGGTTAAGAAGTCTACCTTCATCTGAATAGTCAATACTAAATTGATATTCGTATTCTCTTATTTTCCCGATATCATGAAGAATGGCACCGGCAAGAAGAAGATCCATATCTATATCGCTGTAATGCCCTGCAATTCTGTCTACAAGAATGGCCATGGAAAGGGTGTGCTCAAGGAGACCCCCTATGTATGAATGATGCATTTTCTTCGCCGCAGGAGCGATTTTAAATTTTTGGACAAATTCTTCATCATTCCAGAATGCTTCAATGAGTGCCCTTAAATATCCCTTTTCTATGGATGAAGTTATCTTCTTAAGACGATTGAGCATATTATCGATGTTATGGCTGGTGACCGGGAGATAATCTGATGGATCAATCAAATCAACGGAATGTGGAGTCATTTTCTTTACGACCAGTTGAAGCGATCCTCTGTATTCATTTACATTCCCTTTGATATCGACAAAGTCGCCGGAAGTGGTACTTTCAATTATCTGATCCACATTATCCCATACCACCCCATTTATGCTTCCAGTCCTGTCAGAGAGGGTAATATTTAAAAAATTATTTCCATCCTTTTTCTGCGCAAGTGATTTCTTTGATAACACAAAAATATCATCAATAAAATCACCCACCTTGATTGTATTTACAAACTGTTTTTTCATGCTGTATCTCCAATTATTGATGAATTCGTAAAAAGAAGAATTCATCGTAATATTTTAGCTGTTTGAAAACAAGGCCGCTTAAAAGATAATTAAATTTTAACCGTGTAAAACTCGCGCATAAGTGAGTGTAAAG
>JAUVVS010000130.1 GCA_030604545.1 Deltaproteobacteria bacterium
ACGCTCCGCTTTGCCGAGAACGCTGAATCAAATGTCCCCAAATGGATTCGCTCGGAAGCCCAGACGCTGCATACAGTATTTGAAAGGGAACGTTATTTTGAGAATTAATCTTGTTGTGAATTTTGTGCTTTTTATGGAAAAAATTTGATCAATCGTCTTCGCTGATTAATGACAGATTGAGGGGTTTTCAGGTGTATATGAATATAAAAGCCGATTATCGGAAGGGCGTTTCCGGGCGGATTAAGAGTAAGATAAATTCTGTGGAAGGGAAAATATGAGTTAAAAAAGCGGGTAGATTAGTTATTTAAGGATAAACTCCATCTTCACCGAGCCTATCTCGATTATATCAAACTCTTTGAGTAAGACGGATTCTTTTACAGCCTCATTATTAACCTTAGGTTTGGACATTCCCTCCACGTAGCTTAAATGATAGCCTTGGGGTCTCTTGCTTATGGTAGCTGCGGTCTTTCCTACCATCATACCGCCAACCTTGATGTCCGAGCTTGAGTCTTTTCCGATTTTAGTTAATTTCTTGGTGAGCTCTATTTCTCCTTCTCCGCCTGATAAAAAAGATAGAATACCGATGGGTTCCTTTTTTTCCATAGCGGCCATATCCGGCACGCTCTTGGCCAGCAAGTCTCTGTGAGCTGCAGTATCCATAACCATGGTCTTATCCATCATGCCTGAAGCAGCAGATTCAAACTGTTTCTCACCCTCTTTGTAAGCAAATACGAGTGTATGTTTGCCAATGGTTATAACGTCATTATTTTCGAGCCAGTGAGAAGTGACTTGCTTTTCATTTACAAAGGATCCATTTTTACTTTTCAAATCAGTTAGCAGATATCCATCTTCCAGCGCATCTATTTTAGCGTGTCGCCCAGAAACAGCTAGATTTTCAATAACTATATTGTTTTTGTCAGATCTCCCGATAGTTAGAGACTGTCCCTCCTTGATGTGATACTCCCCGATGTTGCTGTCTTTGAATTTTAATGTCAATATTGGCATCGCTAACCCCTCTTTTTAATAAAATATTTTATTCAAAAAATAAGTTAGATATTCCATTTGCAATACGCGAAATTAGCCCCATTATTCCTCTTTTTTGTTGCTTTATATTCTTTATCTTTATCACAATGACGGTTATATTATCATCTCCCCCGCGTTCGTTAGCTAGATCTACAAGGGATTGGCAGGCTTTCTCGGGCCGTTCACTTTTTATCACATTGCAGATCTCCTCTGGAGAAACTTTATCGCTTAAACCATCAGAACTGATGACCAGGCTATCGCCCTTAAAGTACGGAATCTCAAATATATCTGGTTTAACTGTTTCGCCAACTCCCATTGCCTGGGTGAGCATGTGACTGAACTCTTTACCTAAGCCTTTGGCTCCCTCAGGGTTGAGTGCTTCATGTTCGGCCATCACAGTGTGGAGTATGGAAATAAGTTCTATGTTTTCGTTATGTATCAGATAGATGGGACTGTCGCCCACATTGGCTGAAATGATGGCTTTGTCACCGAAATAGACTGTCGATACGGTAGCCCCCATCCCACGGTATGATTCATTACTAGTTGAAACCTCCCAGACTCCCTTGTTGGCCAGATGAATGCCGGAAAGTAAACGGTTGGCTTCTTTGGAAAGGGTCTCATCAGAGTCGGGCAACTCCTCTACATTATTTTTCTCTTTGAACCGCTTCATATAGTTCCGTAAGGTTTCTACGACTATTGCACTAGCAACCTCACCAGCCTGGTGACCACCCATGCCGTCGGAAACTATATAAAGTTTCTGAGCATCATCAAGGAATAGGGAGTCTTCATTACCATTCCTTTTTCTACCAACATCAGTAATGCCTGAAGATTCAATGACAACCATTATTCAGAAGCGTAACCTTATTCTGAGACCTTTGCAAAACGCCCCCTTTTGCCCAATTTCTGTGTCAGGCTAAACATGTTGCACGAATTGACACGGAGTGAAGCGTAGCGCTAACCGTTATCGCTAACCTAAAAATACTCAATGTATTCCTGTGGTTAAAATTTTCGCCTTCCTTGAACTTGAACAAAATTGAGCATTTTTCAAAGGTCTCATTCTTTTAAAAACACGGATTTCAATTAACGGACTTACATCTTATTTCTATATATTAAATATTTTTTAAGGTCAAGATCAAAATATCACTTGTTTTGAATTTAGCATTTTAGACAGTTAATAAAACCCTGATTATTTTTCCGCATTTTCAGCTTTCTTTTTTGCGATCATGGCATCGATCTTTGCTCCTACCCCTTTTAAGTGATCTCTCATTTTCGAAGCATGCTGGTAACGATTTTCCCGGTCCTTTTCAAGAGCCTGGTCTATTATGGTTACAAGCGGCTTTACTATTTTAGGATTAATTTTTTTTGGATCCGGGTGGGGCACGTTCATTATTTGGTTCATGAGAGCCGCAGGACTATCGGCTCGAAATGGCAGCTCGCCGGTCAAAAGCTGAAAGAACATGACTCCCAATGAGAAAATGTCCGACCTTCCGTCTACTTTTTCGCCGGAAAACTGCTCAGGAGACATATAAAAGGGTGTTCCCTTGACAACACCTGTTTGAGTCTGGGATGTAGCAGTAATTCTGGCGATGCCAAAGTCGGTTATCTTTACAACGCCACTATTTAATAGCATTATATTTGCAGGTTTGATGTCCCGATGGACGATTCCTTTTTGGTGAGCGTAATCTAGGCCATCAGCAACGTCGGCCATGTAGCCGATAACCTTGCGCATGGGCAAGAGGTTATCCTTTTTTGTGTGTTTTTCTAAATCATCTCCTTCCAAAAGCTCCATGGCAATGAAAGCAAGATCCTGCTCATCGCCGGCATCATATATCGTTACAATATTTGGATGTGCGAGTGTCCCCGCACTTTCTGCCTCCCTAAAGAATTGTTTCTTTAATTTCTCCGCATCTTCCGGTTCTAATTCATCTCCAAACCGGAAGGTCTTGATTGCAGTAGTTCTGTTGATCCGTGGGTCTTTACCGAGATAGACTATCCCCATGGCGCCTTTACCCAGTTGTTTTATTACCTCATACCTGCCTAGGGTGGGACGAGTATCTGTGCCGGTAGCCATAAGATCCTCGCCTTTACCACCGCCAAAAAGATTGTCTCCGAACACTAACGTTTCACTGACTTGCATTAATTTTGATTTTCTTTCAACGACATCTTTGTATTTGCTGTCATGCTCTTCTATGTATTCATAAACGGCTGCAGCCTTATTAAACTGTCGCTTTCTTTCATAATCCTTTGCAAGAGTGTAAAGGATGTCTTTGATTTCTTTATCTACCGGTACGCGGCGAAATTTATCAAAAGCCATATCCAGCATTCCCTGACTCTGAAACGAGAGTCCCAGCATCCGATTCGTCTCAGCGGATTCTCCCTCTACCTTCTCTTTACGTACTTCGGTTACAAAGTATTTGATACTTATCACACCGATATAGCCCAAAATGAGTTCCAGAAGGGGGTATGTTACTCGGACCCAGAGGCCTTTTGAGACGAAAAAGTAGGTTGATCCTCCAATAAGCACTATGATAAGCAGAATAAATAAAATGCTCGCAATCATGGCTTTCAACCTGGGGAAAATAAAAGTGATCATCAGACCCAAAAGGAGTATCAGTAAAAGCTCTGCGGTGAAGTCCCATGACGGCTGTTGAATAAATTGTTTATTGAGGATGGCCCAGATGGTATTCGCAGTAAATTCTCCTATTGGCAAAGTGGCATCGATTGGCGTACTAAGAGGATTCATGATCCCTGCAGCCGAGGGACTTACTAAAACAATCTTGTTTTTAAAAACACGTGAAGGTACCTTTTCATTGATGACATCAAAAAATGAGTAGCTTTTAAAAGTGCCCCGCGGCCCTTTGAAACTGATCAACAATTCGGTACTCCAGGTCATGGGAATTTCAAGGGAACCCAGGGAAATAGTCGAGCCCAGGTCGGCCTGAATTTTTTCAATAGGAATATTTAGATAGTTGGCTGCTAATATTATGGTATAGGAAGGAATAAAAAGACCATTGTACTCATACAGGGAACGTTCTCGCCTACACGTTCCATCTATGTCATATGCGAGGTTGATATGGCCAATACCATTTGAGTCATTTAAAAAAGCAGGAATAGGCAAAACGATTTCGTTGGCCTGTGCCCATGCCATACCTTCGGTGCTTTGAATGTTCTGGATGGCATAAATATTTAAGGCCTCCTCAGTTTCTGATGTTCCTTCGGCTGCAATTGCCGACTCCTTAAAAAAAAACCGGAAGAATAACATTGCCGGATTTCTTTAAGGACTCTGCCAGTATTTTGTCGTTATCCAACCTTTCTTTGACGGCGCTTATTTCATTAAGGAAGGTAAATCCTTTATCACCGGAATCGTTTAACAAGGTTTTGGTAAAAAGTTTTTCTAGATCCTCAATTTCCTTTAAACCGGTATTCTCTTCCGGCTCACTTAAGATTATATTGAGTCCGATGACCTTGGGCTCGCCCGAATTTATCTTTCCGATGCCTTCGGCCAGAAGAGAGCGAGGCCAGGGCCAGCGACCTAGCTTTTCTATGGAGTCGTTGTCTATGTCCACCATAACAACATTGCTTTGGCTTTCGGCGTCCCCCCTTAAATTCATTCTGACATCATATAGCTTGAGTTCCAATGTATCGAGAAACTCTATACGGAAGAGGCCTATTCCCAAAAAAAGAACAGTAATGCCCAATCCCAGAAGAAATGTCGGATGTTTTTTTAAAATACCCATGAAAGTTCACCTTATATTTTAAGACCTTTGAGAAACGCCCCCTTTTCCAATTTCAGTCCAGGTAAAATTAAAATATATCGATATTTCAATATATTACAACCATTTTCGATTGCGGAACTTAATATATAATAAAAATATTGCAAGGTCAAGTTTTTCTGATATTGTTTATACTGTAAACCTCAATTGAGCGATAACGCTCAATTGAAAGTTATTTGTTATTCGTTACTCGGGCGAATATAAATTAATATTCTGTATTTTAGACATCGTCAAATAGTTTGGTGGTTTAGTGGTTGAGTCGACGACTTAACGAGATCTGTATTTCTACCAAAAGTGAGATATAATTCTGTTTATTTGACCGATATTTGCATTTAAACCCAACATGTGCTAAATTCATAACATAAGATTTTCGATATAATGAAACCCAAGTAAATATGTAGGCGTTCACGGGTTCAAAGGTTCAGAGGTTCAAGGTTCCATTCTCGTCCCTGGACTCTATGTAGAATGCGTATTTACGAGAAAAGCGTCATCTTCGTCAGGCCTAATCCAAAATTTGGAGCTAAATTGGCAATTACTTGAGAAAATGAGCATTTTTAACGAGGACTTCTGGCCTTCAATGCCTTCTTTGTCCTTAACCCTGAACGTTGAACCCTGAACCTGTGAACGGTTAAGTAAATATAAAGGTCTCAATTTAGCGGGAAGATGATTTTTATGTCACACAATAGTTTTTAGTTCTGAAATTTGTACTTTTTGTGGTAAAAAATATATTAATCAATCGTTTTCGCTGATTAGTGACAGATTGAGGAATTTTGGGATTGAGGGATTCAATTCGCAATTCCTAAATTGATTCCAGCTTGGCTGGGTTAGGAGGGTTGATCTATGAACCAGGGGAAGTGGCTAATATTGCTTATTCTTGTGCTTTTTTCTATTCCGGCTTCGGCTGAATTTTATAAATTTATAGATGAAGAGGGCAACGTCCAGTTTACCGATGATTTAACAAAAGTTCCGGTAAATCAACGTGAAGGTGTTAGAAAGTATATCGAATCTCGAACTGATGCTGAAGACATAAAAGATAATGCAAATATAGATAAAAAGGAAGAGCAATTATTCGATGGGCAAGAAAAAGCAATACAAATTGAAGATACCAATCTTTTTAAGACAAAAAAGGAGCTTGATGCTAAAAAGAAAGAATTGGATGCAGAATACGCGGCCTTGTTGAAAGAAAAAGAAGAAATCGATAAAAGCATTCAAAAATTAAAAACAAATGAAGAAATCAAGATATCGAATGAGAAGGTACAGAAATTTAATGAAAAGATAAAAAAATATGAAGAAAAGAGAAAGGTATTCAATACGGAAGTTATAGCATATAATGATAGAGTAAAAAAAAAGATAATTATAATTGAGTAAGAGGGGAAGTTTTTCAAAGGTCTCAGGTTATGAATGAAATACATGGACAAGAGTTTATCAAGATAACGGTATTGGAAAATACAATAGAAGCGCAACTTATAGACTCTATCCTGAACGAGCAAAATATTCCCCATC
>JAUVVS010000249.1 GCA_030604545.1 Deltaproteobacteria bacterium
AATTTTTACGCTCCGCTTCACCGAGAACGCTTAATCAAATGTCCCCAAATTGATTAGCTCGGAAGCTCAGACACTGCATGCATTCTTTGCAACGGAATATTATTTTGAGAATTATGATAACATTATAGCTTATGTGGCGCAAATCCCAAATATTTGATCTATGTGTGCACTCTATGCATTATACAGTGATATCGCCCCCGACGACGGGATTTGCAACTTTCGGAAACAGGCATTATCTTTTCCAAATTTGAACGCTTATAAAAAAAAGCCGTAACTTTTGAATGTTAACAAAACATTTTCAAAGTTCTCACACCCTCAAGTTTAAAAAAGAGTATTATTTATGAAATTTTGTGGAATATTATTTTTTTTATTAACCCTGGTGTTTTTAAATACACAAACGGGTTTATGCAACAATTTGTCTTTGGCATTAAATTCAACGGCAATGGAATCGTCACTAACACTAGACGAGATTTTAGACCGGGTTGAAAAGAGGTACGCTGGTGCTGGTTTTTCGGCGCGTTTTGATCAAGTATCAACAATAAAAGCGATGGAAATAAGCGATACTGCATTTGGGAAGATATTTATCAAACGACCAGGCATGATGAGATGGGAGTACGAAAAACCTGAAAAGCAAATTATCATTACAGACGGCAAGAAGTTATGGATATACAGACCGGAGGACAAGCAGGTTATGGTCGGGAATGCTCCCTCATATTTCGGAGAAGGCAAGGGAGCCAACTTCCTTTCGGATATTAAGCGTATCAGGCGGAATTTCAATATAACCCTCGAAAAAAACAACAGAAATGATTATTATTTGCTGAAACTTTTACCCGGAAAAAAATCATTTGACTTGTCTGTTATATATTTATCGATTTCAAAGAAAAGATTTGATGTTGTACAGATTGTTACATTGAATGCATACGAAGATGAAAACAAAATAAAATTGAGCAACTTTCAATTTAAGGAGAATTTGAGTGATTTAATGTTCAGTTTTCAGCCACCTGAGGGAACAGATATAATCAATCTTGAGGATTAAAAAGGACCTCATTTCCGTTTATTACTGGCTATTTACTAATTCGTCTGGAATATCGGCATTAGTATAAACCTTTTGAACATCATCACAATCTTCAAGGGCTTCCATCAATCGGATCATTTGTTCCGCTTCCTTTCCTTCAAGGTATGCAGCAGTTTGAGGAAGCATGGTGATTTCAGCATCAAGATAAGGAATTGATGCATCATCGATTGCTTCTTTTACGGATTCAAAATCTTCGAGAGAGGTAATTATCTCGATGTTGTTTTCTTCTTCCCGAATATCTTCTGCGCCGGCATCAATTGCAATTTCCATGATTTTCTCTTCATTAACTGATTTTTTTTCAATATTAATATAGCCCTTCTTGTCAAACATCCATGCAACACACCCGTTTTCACCGAGATTTCCTCCATTTTTACTGAAAATATAGCGAATATCTGCAACAGCTCTGTTTTTATTATCTGTGAGGGATTCAATAAAAACAGCGGCGCCTCCGGGGCCATAACCTTCGTAAATGCTCTCTTCGTAATTGACGCCTTCAAGCTCACCTGTTCCTTTTTTAATGGCCCGCTCAATGTTGTCCTTGGGCATGTTTTCGTTTTTCGCTGCCTGGATAGCTGTTCTCAATCTTGGATTTGAAGCAGGGTCTCCCCCTCCACCCATGCGTGCCGCAACTGTAATTTCTTTAATAAGCCTGGTGAAAACTTTACCCCGTTTAGCATCTGTTGCACCTTTTTTATGTTTAATGCTAGACCATTTACTGTGTCCCGACATGATTACCTCCTGTCTTTAAACTCAAAGCTGATTACATAAATTTCCTTGCTTGCCTTACGGCTGCTTTGTGGTTTAAAAGCTCTATATTTATTAAAGTTTTTTCTTACAACATCTATAAATTTTATATAATCCTCACCCTGGAAGATTTTGCAGACAAACGATCCGCCAGGTATAAGTAAGTTATTAGCAATGTCCAATGCTGCGTGGCAAAGCTGAAAAGACCTCGCAGCATCAACGGCCTTATTTCCGGTTGTGTCCGGTGACATGTCGCTTAAAACAACATTGAAATCTTTTCCGATTGATTCAAATAGCTTATTATCAATTGACAGGACATCACTGGTATAAATCCTTGCATGGGATGGAACCTTTATAGATACCGGCTTTAGATCGATTCCCACGATCTTTCCCTTATTACCTATAAGATTTGACGCATAAAGAAGCCAGGATCCAGGTGAACAACCAAGATCGAGCACATGATCTCCCTTTTTTATCGGATTATACTTTTTCTGTATCTCCTGGAGCTTATAAACTGATCTTGCGGGAAAACGTTCCTTTTTTGCCCTGCGGGAATAATGATCTTCCCATCTATTACACTTTGAAATTGAGTGTTTCATAGTCTGTAAGTGCTCAGTTATATCGCCACAAAGGCACTAAGACACTAAGAATGTTCAATATTATCCCTAAATTTAGGCATTTCTCGATTTTAATGAACTACCTATTTCACCGAGGTGTCTTGATCACCATAGACTTAAATTTAATAGGTTCAAAACAGCACTTCCATAGCTTCTGATACTGTTTTTATCCCGATAAGTTTTATTCCATTTGTTTCAGTCATATGGTTTAAGTTGCTTTCAGGAATAAAACATTTTGTAAACCCCATTTTTTTTACTTCCGCGACTCTATTTTCAATGTGACCTATCGCCCTGACTTCACCGGTCAGCCCGACTTCACCGAGAACAACGGTTTTATCTCGAATCGATTTGTCTAAAAAGCTCGACGCAACAGCAGAAACGATTCCCATATCAACGGCTGGTTCATCAACCTTAATGCCTCCTACGACATTCATAAAAATATCATGGTCCATAAGGTGCATACCAAGTTTTTTCTCCATTACAGCTACAAGCAATGCAACCCGATTGTAGTCGAGACCAAGGATAGTTCTACGTGGTGTACCAAGGCTTGTTCTGCTTGCAAGGGCCTGAAGTTCAACGAGAATAGGTCTAGTACCCTCCATGCTGGCCGTTACGACAGAGCCTGGTGCGTTTACAGATCGTTCTGAGAGAAAAGCGGCTGAAGGACTTGCTACTTCATCCAGGCCCTTTTCTTTCATTTCAAACACACCAATTTCGTTTGTCGATCCAAATCTGTTTTTCACGGCCCGCAGTATCCTGAAGACATGATTCTGATCACCTTCAAAATAGAGTACTGTATCAACCATATGTTCCAAAAGCCTTGGTCCTGCTATCGCCCCTTCCTTTGTCACATGACCAACCAGAAATGAAGGAATACCCGTCTTCTTTGTCATGAGCATAAGTCTCATTGTAGATTCTCGAACCTGACTAACACTTCCGGGAGCAGATGTAAGATCCGGGCTGAACACCGTCTGAATAGAGTCGATTACCAGGACATCGGGTTTTGTTGTTTCAAACATGGACAAAATGGAATCCAGGTTTATCTCTGAAACTATCAGCACATTAGAAGATACGGCTGACAATCTTTTGCTTCTAATACTTATCTGCTTAATCGATTCTTCGCCGGAAATATAGAGAACTTTATGACCCTGCTTTGCGAGACCGTCAAGGGCCTGTATCATAAGAGTCGATTTGCCGATGCCCGGATCTCCCCCTATCAAGATAAGGGATCCGGAAACGATTCCTCCTCCTAATACGCGATCAAATTCTTTTATACCGGTTAAGAGGCGTTTTTCATTTTCAAGGTCAATTGAATCTATAGGAACAGGTTCTGATTGGGGAGATGATAAACTACTCATTATTCCCTGAGTCTGTTTTAAGGTTTGAGTTTCTTCTATAAATGTGTGCCATTCTCCGCAATCGGGGCATTTTCCCATCCATTTGGGAGTTTGATATCCGCACGCCTGGCAGCAAAAGATTGTTTTTGATGCTTTTTTCACGACATTAGTTGTAAATAAATTTGATAGTTTAGGAATTCCATTTTTTTCAGACTGGATAAACCGGATTAGCGTGATTTTTATTTTTGTGTCATTTCATTCTGTCAAATATATTATTGTTTTGACAATACTATATATAGCATGTCATGTAAGTAC
>JAUVVS010000181.1 GCA_030604545.1 Deltaproteobacteria bacterium
ATAGAAACCAACCTGAAGACCCTTGACCTTGAACCTTCCTTCGCAGTTGCACATAACAACCTGGCAATAGCCTATCTCGAAAATGGTGAATATGAAATGGCTATAGAGCATTGCGATAAAGCCGTGGAGCTTGGCTATGAAGTGGCACCGGAAATATTAAAAGAAATCTAGCACTATAGATAACTTGATAGTATGGGAATGTCGTTTTTTATTAGACAAGATTAACCCGCCTAATTGACTGACTCTATGCCCATTGACCCACGATTTTCTTATTTTTTATCTCAAAGAAACACCTCTGTACTAAATGACAGCAAGATTTGGAAGACTCTCCTTCCCCTGAAAAGAAATCCATCAGGGAAAGATTCGCAGAGAATAACCGATACTTCTATAAGCTATGGAGACTATTTCAGCGCCGTCCGATCTTTTCTGGAAAAAAATAGATTTAATCTCCTTCTTTCTGCAATCGATCACCATATAAATCGAAAAGTAAACCAGGAAGATATAGAAGAAATTCAAACCTATCTTGTGAAACATGGCGAATTTTATCACCCGGCCAGGATTGTAACTATTATAGATGGATCAAGTTTATCATTTGTATTAAATGTTGCAGTGTCAGCCACCGGCCAGGACTGTATAAAAAGAGAATATAAGCTTCTTCAGAGGCTAAATAAGGACTTTCCGTTTTCATTTCTTCCGGAGGTTTATGGCCAAGGCAAAGTCTATGCAAAAGAAAATTTTGAAATAAACATGCTTTTGGGTGAGTGGTTTGTGGGGTTTAACGAATTTCACATTTCTTATGATAAAACTGATGGGAGAAAAAAAATCATTGTCTGGGATTCTATAAAAGGTAACTTCTTTCTGTCACAGACCCGGTCGGTCGAACTTTACAGGCAGTCAGCCATGATTTTGAGCTGTTTTTATAATCCTGAAACATTTGAGCAGATATCTCTCTGGCATCACGCTTCCGGAGATTTTGTTTTAAGACTTAGAAGTAATAAATTAGATGTAAAGCTTATAACCGTTAGGCAATACTCATCCATGTTTAAAAACACTAATGGGATTGAAAATGGAGTCAGGGACGCTGAATTGATATTGGAAGCCATGCTGGTATTTCTTTTAAATCTCTCAATCAGGATGCGTCTAGACAGGATAGACGGTGTCGGTCCCATTGTTTGGTCTGATGATATTGCAGTAAAAGCAACCCTGGAGGGATTTTTTGAAGCTCTGACCTTGAAACATCCGATTAGCTTACTTTCAGACCCAATAGCCCCTTGTTTTCGAAAGCATCTTTTATCTTGTTCGGAGTCAGATGTGTTTGATTTATCAAAAGGCATAGTTGATGCATATAATCCTTTAGCTCCGGAAGTCCCCATAATAAAGCAGAATCTTGAAACCCATGTGGAGGTTCTATACAACGCCATGCAAAACCTGTAAGTATACTGTAAACGGCCATAATCTGTGCTTTTGGATTTTGTCATTTGCTATATGTCATTCGCTTCGCTATCATTTGATTGAAATTCGAATAAAACTATGATTTTTTATTGACAAGGAAAAATATTAATTTTAATCTTACTCCTTTTTGGTAACAATGCGTAACGGCATAAAGACAATTATATTAAATTGTAATAAAAACAATATATTGAGAGGAGGTGACCTTAACTGTCCCAAAAGGGGAACTAAACTATCTGTTGTTAGACTGGTTAATTTTTAAAAAAGAATGGAGGTATAATTATGGCAAAACATAAAACCCCTTTGTTGGATCAACTTGAAACGGGACCGTGGCCGAGTTTTGTATCCGATATTAAGCGGGAAGCCGAATCAAGGGCAAAAAATGAAAGGAATATAGAATACCAAATTCCACAAGATGTGTGCGAAGACCTTTTGGGAGTTCTTGAACTTTCTTTCAAGCAAGGAAGGACCCATTGGAAACATGGTGGAATCGTTGGTGTATTCGGTTATGGTGGCGGCGTTATCGGAAGGTATTGCGATCAGCCTGAGCAGTTTCCAGGTGTTGCGCATTTTCACACCATGCGTGTTAACCAACCGGGAGGAAAGTTTTATACCACAAAATTCCTGAAAGATTTATGTGACCTGTGGGAGTTCCGTGGAAGTGGTATCACCAATATGCACGGATCGACCGGAGATATTGTCTTTCTTGGAACCACAACACCTCAACTGGAAGAAATCTTCTATGAGTTGACCCATAACCTCAATCAAGATCTGGGTGGTTCCGGTTCAAACTTAAGGACGCCTTCCGATTGTATTGGACAGGCACGTTGTGAATATGCCTGCTACGACACCCAGGCTCTCTGCTACAATCTTACCCAGGATTATCAGGATGAGCTACATCGTCCGGCATTTCCATATAAGTTCAAATTCAAGTTTGACGGATGTCCTAACTGCTGTGTAGCATCCATTGCACGTGCAGATATGTCTTATATCGGCACCTGGCGGGATGATATCCGTATCGATCAGAAAGCAGTCAATGCATATGTCGGCGGAGAGCTTGCTCCCAACGCGGGTGCTCATTCAGGCCGTGACTGGGGACCGTTTGATATCCAGAAAGAAGTGATAAATCTGTGTCCGACGAATTGCATGCGGTATGAAGATGGAAAGCTTGATATAAACAACAGGGAATGCACACGATGTATGCACTGTATCAATGTTATGCCGAGGGCGCTGAGAATTGGTAATGACAGAGGTCTCTCCATCCTGGTGGGTGCAAAAGCTCCCATTCTTAACGGAGCCCAGATGAGCACTATGCTTGTTCCATTTATAAAAGTTGAAGAGCCTTATGATGAAATAAAAGAGGTCATTGAGGCTATATGGGATTGGTGGATGGAAGAAGGAAAGAACCGCGAGCGGCTTGGCGAGTTGATGAAACGTCAAGGCCTCCAGAAACTTCTTGAGGTAACAGGTCTCAAACCGGATGCGCGAATGGTCCAGGAACCGAGAGCCAACCCGTATATCTTCTGGAAAGAAGAAGAAGTAGAAGGTGGATTTGAGCGTGACATCAATGAATTTAGAAAATACCATCAGAGATAGGGAGGAATGACCATGGCATTTATATCATCAGGTTACAACCCTGACAAACCGATGGAAGACAGAATCACTGACATCGGTCCGAAAAAATATGACGAATTTTACCCGCCGATTATTGCTAAGAATAAGGGTAAATGGCTCTATCATGAAATCCTTGAACCGGGTGTTTTAGTTCATGTATCGGAAACCGGCGACGAAGTTTATACTGTAAGAGTCGGCGGTTGTCGCCTCATGAGCGTATCCCATATTCGTGAAATTTGTGAAATTGCTGATAAACATTGCGACGGACACCTCAGGTTTACCACCCGGAATAACATTGAATTCATGGTGGACAGCAAGGATAAGGTGGCGCCTTTGAAAGAGGATCTTTTGAGCAGGAAGCAACCGGGTGGCTGTTACAAATTTCCTGTCGGAGGCACAGGTGCCGGAATTACCAATATCATACACACCCAGGGATGGATTCACTGCCATACACCGGCTACGGATGCATCCGGTCCTGTAAAAGCGGCCATGGATGTGCTCTTTGAAGATTTTGTCAATATGAGACTGCCGGCCCAACTGCGTGTCTCCCTTGCATGCTGTCTGAATATGTGCGGTGCGGTTCACTGCTCGGATATCGCTATTTTGGGCTATCATCGCAAACCTCCCCTACTGGATCATGAATATTTGGACAAGATGTGCGAGATTCCCCTTGCCATTGCTGCATGTCCCACCGCAGCAATCAGACCGGCTAAAGTTGATTTCGAGGGAACCAAGGTAAACAGTGTTGTACTAAAAGAGGAAAGATGTATGTTCTGCGGTAACTGTTATACCATGTGTCCATCCATGCCGTTGGCAGATGATGTGGGTGATGGAATCGTCATCATGGCGGGCGGCAAGGTTTCCAACAGGATAAGCGCACCCAAGTTTTCCAAAGTTGTTGTTGCTTTTCTTCCGAATGATTCGCCGCGCTGGCCTCAAACAACAGAAGTCATCAAGAAAATAGTTGAGGCTTATGCTAAAGATGCCAATAAATACGAACGTCTTGGAGAGTGGGCGGAAAGAATCGGATGGGAAAGATTCTTTGAAAAATGCGAACTCGAGTTCACCCATCATCTTATTGATGATTTCCGTGATCCTGCGTACTTTACATGGCGTCAGACAACGCAATTTAAATTCTAAATTAAGAAACAGCGGGAGACACCGATATGTTTCCAAAGTGTCTCCTGCCTTCAAAAAGGAAAGGGAATTAAAACAATATGGAATATGAGGAAGCCAAAGAAAAAATAGTTGAAGGACTTAAAAAGAAAAAAGGGAAAACCAAGTTTTACTTCAATGACTTGGCTAAAATACTGGATGAAAAGCCCAGAGCGGCAAAAAAGCTGATCACCAAAATGATAGAGGAACAGGTCCTCGAATACTGGTCAAGCGGTAGCACATCATTGTATGGTCTAAAAGGGTACGGCAAGCAGGCTCAAGCCGAGGAAAAGGAATAAAGATCTCTTTCCTTAAAAAAAGACACCTATTTGTAACATTTGATTTTTGAAACTGACTTCAATACAGCAAGATGTGGCATTTCCCAGAATTGTTATTGCAGCCTTACGGGGAGGATCCGGGAAGACCATACTATCTGTGGGTATCATTGCTGCATGGACAAAGCTTGGAAAGTCAGTAGCACCTTATAAAAAAGGTCCGGACTATATAGATGCGGGCTGGCTTGCCATGGCGGCAGGCCGGCCCTGCTACAATCTGGACACCTTCCTGATAACAAAAGAACAAGTCCTAAAATCCTTTCTTTCCCATGCCTTAGAAAATGATATCGCAGTTATAGAGGGAAACCGCGGTCTTTATGACGGTATCGACTCCGAAGGGAGTACCAGTACTGCAGAACTTGCAAAACTTCTCAAGGCCCCGGTTATTCTTTGCATAGATTGCACAAAAACCACTCGGACAATGGCGGCTGTTGTCTCGGGATGCATCCAATTCGATCCTGATGTAAATATAAAAGGGGTTGTTTTAAACCGTGTTGCAGGTTCAAGGCATGAGAGTGTGCTAAAAAGAAGTATTGAACAATACTGCGGCATCCCTGTGCTTGGTGCCGTCCCAAAATTGAGCAAACAGAATTTTCCCGAACGGCATATGGGGCTTATACCTACGCCTGAACATGAATGGGGGAAAGATTCGATTGTTGAGATGGCCAAAGTTGCAGAA
>JAUVVS010000196.1 GCA_030604545.1 Deltaproteobacteria bacterium
CCTTTCCGATTTAGAGGGGGATAAATGGAGCCTGGATGATTTTAAAGGTAAGTTCGTTATGTTGAATTTCTGGGCCACTTGGTGACCTTACTGCGACAAGGAGAGGTCCTCTCTGGAAAAAGTCCACAATCTTTACAAAGAAAAAGGTATGGTTGTTTTGGCCATCTCTATCGACCGGGGAAGAGATGAAAAAGTGAGAAAGTTAGTGAAAGGTTATGTAAGTCGGAAAAATCTGACTTTTCTCAATCTGCTGGATCCCAAGTCGACAACTGCTGCACAGTATGGCGTGCGTGGAGTCCCGATGAATTTTTTCATAAACCCTCAGGGGAAGGTTGTGGCTGCGGCCACCGGTTATCGGAAGTGGGATAGTGAAGAAGCCCGAAAGATGTTCCAGCAGTTGTTGTCCGGAACAATATAGATAGGTATTAAGCTCCTATGCGCTTTACCTTTTGATAAGAACTCGCTTTTTGAAAGCGGTCGGATCATTTCTTACCTGGTATACCTTGGGGCTATTTGGGGTTCAGCCCTGGTGGTATTTCCGGGCATCTTTGCCTGGATAGCTTTCAGCCTGCCGTCGGTGTTGGTCAACTACAATTACATCTTTGCGGTATTGTCCGATCCGTCAACAAAAACCGTTTATAGAGGCTTGCAGATAGGAAAGACCACAGCCTTTTTGAAATCCTTTATAAACTTTTAACGTAGGATTTAGACAATGAAACCTAAATACTTTTTCTTGCTAATTCTTCTTACGCTGATACTTCCGGTTACAGGCCATACACAAGGCAAGGTAACGACTATTGACTCGCTTGTCATTGAACTCTGGCCTGATTATGATCGAGCCTCTGTCCTGGTCTTGTTAACTGGTACTCTACCTGCTAACACAAAGTTACCTGCAACCGTCACACTTCCATTTCCGGAAACAGCCCAGTTGAATGCGGTTGCTCGCATAGATAGAAGTGATGGCATAATGAAAGATGATATCTTTTCCAACCCTGCCCCCGGTGAGCTCACGTTCATTATCCCCGATTTACGTTTTAGATTGGAGTACTATCTCCCTTATGCTGTCAATAACAACCAGCGCACCTTTAACTTTACCTGGTTAGCTGACTTATCCGTTAATATATTTAAATTAAGAGTACAGCAACCAACATCTGCAAGTTCCCTTGCCACTGAGCCTTTGACCACAAATGTATTAAGAGGTGAGGATGGGTTTACCTATTACGCCTTCCCTGCACGAACTGTCCCAGCGGGGCAGTCACTTTCAGTACGGGTGGATTACACAATGACCATGGCTCAACTGTCAGTTGAAAGTTTGGCTCAGCCTAGTACTCGCGTAAAAGAACCCGGACTACCTTCCACATCAAACACTGCCGCAGGTATTAACTGGCCCATTGTAGCTGTTGTTGTGGGTAGTATAATTATAGTAATTGTCTTTGTTTGGCAGATTGCCACCAGCCGAGCTGCGTCCAGCCGGTCCATAACCCACCATTCAAAGGCCAAAAATCAGTCCCACGCAAAATTTTGTCGCAATTGCGGGAACCCGATAGATAAAGATGATGGATTTTGCAGCAAATGCGGAACAGCCTTACAAGGTTAATGATATATTATGATGCCAGATAATTTATTTCATTTAATATAAATCAGTTAAATATTATTTTATAATGGTTACCCTGCCAGATCTCTTTTTTTAGCATCGAATTCAGCCCGGTTGATTTCTCCACTGGCATAACGCTGTTTGAGAATCTCTACCGCAGAAGATGTCGGTCTTTTTTCGAAGGCGTAATTTTCGCCACGAAACGGCTTGCTAAAAATGAAAATCAGGCCCACAATTACGAAAATCCAAACAAACATCATTAGAAACATTTTAAAACCTCCCATATCAGGAAAACCTTATAATTATTCTTTAACCTTCCAGGTAAAAACCCTTTCAGGAACGTTGGCGATATTTTCTATAATAAGCGTTACTGAACCCGGGTTTCCTTTAATAGCTGGAAATTCAAGAGTTCCGCTACGATGATGACCGCCCGCAGGTGAGCCCTTCCAATTTTCAGGTCGGTACTCTTGTCCGTTACTGTCCTTAAGTAAAGAGACAGCCACCATATCCTGGCTAAGTTCAACAGAATGGGTGCTCATTCGAACATCAAACTTAACCTGCTGACTGGGAGCAAGCTGAACCGGCACCACATCAACATTTACACTATTTTTTCGACTGGATATCCGTTTGTAGGCCCAGGCCTCCAATGCAACCCCCATTACAAGTAATATAATCATTATTACTGATACATATATCTTATTTGTTCGTGTTATTTTTTTCATTTTCTTCCCTCCTGTATTACGACGACCGTAGCAAACCGAATGAAAAACGGTTTACGAAAACGTCTTTTGAAATTATATTGTTTTTTAACATCAGTCTAATCATGACACCGATTCCGAACAGATTCGAAACGACTCCTAAAAAGAAAAATTGCGGTTGATACTCTGCCAGTCCGGCGGCCGCTGCCGACAAAAAAGGAAGCCCCAGCGCCGGTAGAAATGCTACCAGGTAATGGGCACAGCAGGCCGCCATAGATGCCGTAGACATACCTCCGGATGCCGCCAGACTGGATTTTGCGCCCTTCATATTCTTGCCCCGCAGACGGATCCTGAGACCCGAAAATAAAGTTACCTGAACGCCAAGGCCAATTGAAAGCGCAATGACCCACCAACGATAATCGCTAAACTGTGCTTTGGCGTTATACCAGTCCGATACGGAGGTGAGCAGGCCAAGATAAAAAGCAACAACTCCTATAGCGGCGGCTGAACCAATGAGGTAGGGATAGGGCCCTATATTGACCCGGGAAGAGTCAGTCTGAATTTTGTTGGCAATTAATTCTGGATCCTCAATAATTTCAACGACACTGTATCCGGTTGCCTCAATAGTTTTCGAAAGGTCTTCCGGATTGAGTTTGTCCGGGTCATAAATGATGGAAGCAATCTGATTAGAAAGATTAACTGACACCTGGTATACCCCGGATTCATTTTTTAGAGTATTTTCAATTCTATTGACACACGACATACAGGTCATTCCATCAATAGAAATGTAAACAGAAGTGCTTTTATCAATATCGCTTGAATTTATTTTGGAATCGCTTTTTTTCTTCTCTGTTTTACCGCAGCAGGCAGGCAAATTGTTTTTTTTATGATTTGTCGTATTTTTTGTGTTCATCATCTACCTCCATTACGAGTTTTTTGGTTAGAAAAAAGGTGAACTTTCTTTAAATTGGTTTGTGCCACCAATTGCTTATACATTAAAAATAAAATGGCGACTAAAAGTGCATTCACAAAATGGATCAATAAAGTTTTCATTGTATTCTCCAATTTCATTATTAATATAATCCTACATAGTAGTATAGCAAGAGGCATGCCATATCCAAAGGGAAAAGCGTTAACCATAAGATATAACAGTATAAAATTTTATTTAATTTGGTTTGGGGGTATTGGCGCAACTAAATATTTTAAATTTGCATACATATTACCCGTTTTTTGCCGATTGCGCTTATTAACTGGGTATTAAATATCCACTACGATTTTGGCAGTAAACAGAAGATATTGTCTTTATTGAAAAAAATATATGTTTATTTATCTATCAATTAAAGAAGTTATATATTTACTGCCCGATCTTTAATAAGTTTGGCATACGAATTGCTCATACGCATAATGACTTTTGAATTCTTTATACAGGTATTTTCATTGCACTGTTTGAACAGCTTATTCATTGGCCGACGGCGCTTACATTAATTTTATTTCCAATCATTGTTTTTGCATATTACCGCTTTCCCTTGAAAGAAGAAAAGGCGATGTTATTAGAATATGGAAAAGATTATAAAAGGTATTTACAGAATACACCTATGTTTTTCCCAAATTTTATTTTGTTTTCTACCAGATTAATTAGAATCAAGTGAAAAAATTAATAGAGAAAATATTGCGGTTAAATATCTTTAAAAAAACTGTTGCATGGTTTAAGCCGTGAAAACAAAAAATTCCACTCTTAAAAGATATAATAGGTTATCGTTTTTATATGATTTTATGGAGGCCCCTTTAGAATATTTTCGATTTGCATCCTGGCGGAAAAGATTGAAAAATCGCATTACCGGACACCAAGCTCTGGAAGTTGGTGTTGGAACAGGTAAAAACCTTCCTTATTATCCAAGAGAAGTCGAAATTACTGCGATTGATTTCAGCCCAGGTATGCTTAAACGGGCGCGTAAGAAGGCATCGACGGATGATCTCCGTGTTGCTTTAATCGAGATGGATGTCCAGCAACTGGATTTTCCGGATAATTATTTTGATACTGTTTTTGCCACGTTTGTTTTCTGCTCGGTCCCCGATCCTGTAGCAGGGCTCAAGGAGCTCAAAAGGGTATGTAAACCAGAAGGAAAGCTTTTGCTTTTGGAGCATATGAGGCCGGCAATGTTATATTAGGATTTGTCTTTGATGCGTTAAACCCATTGGTCGTTCGAATGATGGGCGCTAATATCAATCGAAGAACCCTGGAAAACATCCTCAAAGCAGGGTGGAAGATCCGGGTAAAAGAAAAGCTGTCTTCGGATATTGTTTGGTGGGTAGAGGCAGAACCCGCTTAATGCATATTTTGCTGTGCCTGGGTTCTTTCCATTGGTAATGTTTGCATGGTAACCTCCAGAATTCAATATTTAGTGACAATCTTCAGATTTGCCGCTTTTGGCATGAGCTGAGTGCCCTCTGTGCATAAAAATATGCATCAGGGGGCATAAGAGAAATATCGCGTAAAACCCCCATGAGCCTAAAACATTAAAATAAGAAAGGGCCAAAATAGCGACCAATGGGACCGCAC
>JAUVVS010000099.1 GCA_030604545.1 Deltaproteobacteria bacterium
ATGGATAATCGGGACCTACATTCTTAAGGATCCACTGGCACATCTCTTTTACCATATCCTCGTCATCGACATACCCGGGAACGACCAGATTTGTTATTTCAAAATGGATGCCCTGTTCATGTAGTGTTTTGAAGGTGTTTAACACCGGTTGGAGACGGCCACCATTCAATTTGCGATAAATAGCATCACTGTATGATTTCAGGTTGACATTGGCGGCATCCAATACCTTACAGAGTTCCAGCAAGGGTTTTCGATTGATATAGCCGTTTGTAATCCAAAGGTTATGAATCCCTTTCTCCCTGGCTAATCGGGCAGTATCTATCATATATTCATAAAAGGCAATCGCTTCGGAATAGGTATAGGCAATCGATTCAGACCCAGAGCGTTGTGCTTCTATAATAACCTCTGGCGGGAAAAGTTCATAAATGCGGACTTCATGGGGTTTTGCCTGTGATATTTCCCAGTTTTGACAATTCAAACATCGAAAATTACAGCCTGTTGTTGCAATGGAAAAGGCTTTTGTGCGCGGCTTAAAATGGTAAAGTGGTTTTTTTTCAACGGGATCGATATTTACAGCGCAAGGATTTCCATAGGTAAGGCTATATAAAATACCGTCAAAATTGACCTTTGAGCGACAGACGCTCCGATCGCCCGGCGCCAATATGCAACGATTGGGACAGATACCGCATACCACCTTTTTATTTGTTAATTTTTTATAACGAAACCCCTCATACGACCATTTCCCCAAACTTTTCGGCGCATCTCCCTTAAACACCTTACCACGTATATCCGCAGGGCCGGAAATTACACCCTTCTTTTTCATAAAAGGCCGGCAAACCTCCGGGATCATGGCGGTGGAAAATAAAGCCGCACCACAATAAAGAAAATCACGTCTGTTTAATTTGTTCATGGGTCATCACCATTATAATTAGACTTGTCATTTTAATACATATTAATCCTACGGCAGCCCAAATGATGCCAAAATAAGGGATCAGAACCACACTGGTAATCAAGGTACCACAGGCGGCGCCGATCAAATCAGCAGAAAAGGTGCGCGTTACTGCCGATTTGCCGCCTCCCCTCAAATAAAGGGCCACCGGAAATTGACAGCCACAGGCCAGCGAAACCACAAAGCCGAAAATTAGAAAAAAAGCGACCGGTAAACGATCCCCCCCATATTCAAGAGCAACGATCAACAAACCCATTAGTATAATAATTAGGGTGTCAATATGAACCAGCAATCCTTTTCCACGCTCGCGCAGTCTCTCACCAAACCAGGCTCCGGGCAACAGACCTGCCAAAAAGACGGTTACGATCAAACCGATCTGTAAATAAATATAACCGAAAAAAATCTGAAAGGCAAAGATAACCATGATTTCGCTTCCCATGGTCATAAAACCGGTTGAAAAGAGAACATACTCTTCTTTGGTGATACGAATCAGATAGATCACACACAGTACAGCCAGAACGACCATAAATCCTACAGGCGATGTAGCAAATTTTGCAAACCACTGAGAAAACATCAGCCGAATCAAATGAGGAGCGATATCAAAGTTTTTTGGTGTAAAAGGGTCTATCAGCTCGTTTAAACGCTTGATTCTTTCATTGGTCAGATTGCCGTAAAAAAACTTACTGATATAACTGGTGGAGATGCCTTTTTGTTCAAGAAGCTCAGGTATATCGGCCTTTATGGGAAGCGCCCTGCACAAAAAGAAAATTTTCTGCCCCGGCAATAAAAGAATATGGTCGAATTGCTCTGCCACCGTGTTGTAAAGGGAAGAAAGTTGTTGCCGTTGTGGTTCGGCTAGGTAGTTATCAAACCCCTGCATGGAAAAACTCAAAACCCCCTTCGAAGTGAGATGGCTTTTAGCCAGCGCAAAAAAACGGTCGGTAAAGAACCTGTTGATTTGAAAGGTCTCAGGTTCGGGCAAATTAACAATAATAGCATCGTAGATCTTATCTGAATCCGTCAGATAGGCTCTTCCATCCTGATGGATGACGTTCAATCCTGGAATTTCTTTGATCAAACCAAATTGAAAAAGGACAGTGGTAACCTCTGGATCCAGTTCCACGTAGTCCACTCTTTCCGGCCGATACTTTTGTATTTCCGCCATCATCCCGCCTTCAGCAGAAATCAATAGAACTTTTGGCGCTTTGATCGACGGATCGATTTGGGTTAATGGATAATGGATCGCCTCTTCAGCCATAATCAAATTTTGGCTGCTGAAAATTGGGATACCACCCGTAAATAGTGTGAATTGTTCCCAGTCCTGGTGTATTTCAATCCGACCATAACGGGATTCTCGATAGTGAACGAGTTTCCCTTCGGAGGGGACCATTGAGATGGGTTCAAAAAAAATACCCAGCAGCAGTATGATGAATGTCACTCCTGCTCCAAGGATGACGAAAGGAGATCGCCGGGAGGCAGGGAGAAAAAGGAAAAAGGTTGCTGCTAATAATGGTATATGAGCAAGGAATATCGCTTGTAAGGGGGTGACCAGATAAACCAAAACAAAGGAAAAAAGGGCTCCACCGGCCACATCTCCTATATTATCGATTATATAGATATGGGTGCCTGGAAAATCCGGAGTTTCGTCCCTTAGCACAAACAGGCTATAAGGAAGGACAAAACCAAGTAACAGGGTATAAGGGGCAATTGTGAATAAAATATAAGATAGAGTAGGATAGAATCCAACAGAGCTGCCATGAATAAAGAAGACATCACGGAGACCCCGTATGGCCAGGATTTGCAAGGTGGGTATGGCTGCTAAAATGAGTGAGAGCCACCCGAGGCGGTTGACCGTGGCTTTCCAAAAACGACGCGTAATCAGCCTGGCCAGAAGGGTGCCCGCTCCGCCCAGGATCAGCCAGTTGAAAAGAATTAGGGCAATGACGAATTCGTTACCCGAAAATTGGGAAAGAAATTCGCGAATAGTTAATAATTGGGTCACCACAGAGGAGATGCCTGTGGCAATGACAACCCGCGTTATGGCGCGTTCATTTTTCCTCATCAAAATATTGAACCTGGTAAGTCTTGACTTCCAGTGCACCTTTTTTCCATGTATTGGCCGGCAGATCCGCCTTCATGCATAGATGGGCAAGAAATTCCTCAGGCTTGGGCAATTGTTCCCATACCTGGGGTAAAAAGGTGGCGCTGGCAGATCCCTTGCGGATAATAACACCATCCACATTGACACGCAGTTTTGAGAGCAAGTCAGAACTATCCCGGTATTCAAGAAGTTTCGGCTCGGTAAGTATGCTGACCTCTATATCCACATTTTCCAGCTCTTTAGCTATAAGAGGACTGAAACGTGGATCATGAAATGCAGCATTGATCGCGTTACGTCTGACACCCTCCAAAACAGATTCATTTGCAGTCAAATTACCTATACAACCGCGTAATTGATCATTTATTTTAAGGGTGACAAATGTACCGCAACATTTATGAAAGCACCTGTCTTTCAAGACGGAAGACAAGGAATCAGATTCATGCTCGGCCATCTTTTGGCCAAATCTTTCCATAATGGTCTTCCGGGCCAGTTTTACCAGCGCTTGCCCCTGCTTTTGGTTGAAATGCTGACTGGAATCATTGGTTTTTTTCATAGATAAATCTCCGTAAAATGCAATGGCTGCATAACCGACAACTTGTGTTTTTCCGCCTGCGGTATCACCGCTGTTGGAATAATGGAGAAGAACCGGTTGCCAACCATGCCTACGTGCCATCTCCATAACAATTAGAATTGGCATTTTGCCACATGCGCAATCACTACACTTTGACAGTTTGCTGTGTTCCAGATTTAAAATCATATTGATTGTTTTTTTATCTTTAGCTACAGCCTCCGCATAAGAAAGGTAATGGGAGAGGTCGGAACTGGCTACCACCAAAGTGTTTTGATCAAGTATGGGATCGATGGCATCTGTGATCCGAACAATATGACATGGGCCCAGGACAACGGGAACGATCTTAAACTCCTTAAGATAGCTTTGCAAAAAGGGCAGGATCACCTCAAGTGAATGCTCGCTCATATCAGAAGCCGGGATAGTTTGAAACACATCCGATTGAAGACGTAAGATTTCATTATCCTCATGCAGCTCGATTATACCCAGTGGGGTTTGATAGGCTTTATAATCACTGATCGATCCGTTTCTAAAACCAACCCTATGATCAGGCCCCAGTAAAACAACTTTGGAAAATTGCTTTTCCTTTAAAACCAGAGAAGCATGCGCTGCTGTCAAGCCTGAATAAATATATCCTGCATGTGGTAAGATCAGGGCCTTAAGAATCTTTCCAGATTGAAATTGAACTTTCGTTTGCTTTGCGTGAAGGGAGAGTTGGTAAATGGTTTTTTCCAATTCAGGCTTTGAAGCTGGATAAAAGCTTCCGGCCCAAACAGGCTTCCGAATATCAGTTGCATCTGCCTGCTTAACAGAGTGGAAAAATACTAGACAGAAGGTTGTGAAAAACATGAGAAAAAGAGCCAAACAAAATTCTCTGAACCTTATGTTTCCCATCTCGGGACTCCAGTAATATTTGTTTAAATTTAATAGGCTGGAGGCCACAAAGACACCAAGACACCAAAATTATAGAATAATTTACTTTATGCCATTCATTTTTATTTTCAGTTACTTGGGATGAAATTTATATTGATATTATCTTTGTGCCTTCGTGTCTTTGTGGCTGAATAGTTACAAGAATTTTTTCATTTATTAACCATCCTGTCAAGCGGCATTTTGCCAATAAAACATACCGGCAAACAACAGTATAACCGTACAGGAGCAAAAAGAATCAATCGAATCCTTGACACTTTTACTTTCCATGAATTACTTTTATAAATATATTACCTGATAAAACCCAAACTGTAAACCACAAGACATTGAAAGGAAACAGGAAAGTGCAAATTCTTTTTAAATTAGCTTTATGGGCACTATTTTTCTATCTTATATATTGTTGTTTTCTTTTTCTGGTGCAGAGACAGATGATATTCCCTCGTTATCTGATCGTAACACCCTTGGGCACTGAAAATCAAATTTCCGGAATAGAGAAGATTTGGATAGATACAAGACATGGAAAAGTTGAAGCATGGTTCCTGCCACCCTCCTCAGGTCAAAATTCTGATCCTGCACCTGCAGTAATTTTTGCGCATGGAAATGCAGAATTAATCGACTTTTGGCCTCAAGAGCTCAAGAAGCTTACAAACCTTGGAATTGGTGTATTACTTGTAGAATATCCAGGTTATGGCCGATCCAAAGGCGCACCTTCACAAAAGAGTATAACCGAAACTTTTATTACAGCCTATGATATTCTCATCAAACGCAAAGAGGTTGACCCTTCTCGAATTATACTATTCGGTCGTTCCATTGGCGGGGGCGCTGTCTGCAGACTTGCTGCAGAGCGTCCTTCGGCGGCGCTCATTCTGATGTCAACATTCACCAGTGTGCAATCATACGCATCAAAATACCTTGTTCCAAAATTTCTAATTCGAGACCCATTCGACAATCTCTCTGTTGTAGGAGCCTATTCAGGACCGGTTCTCATAATACACGGCAAGTATGACAATATCATTCCCTATAAACATGGGGTTACTCTTTGCCGGGCAGCTAAGCATTGCAAAATGATATCCTATGACTGTGCACATAACGATTGTCCGCCAAATTGGGATACATTCTGGCAATTTGTGGAGTCATTTCTCCACGAAATCAAAATCATTAAATAAAATGGTTTATCCATTTGCCAGGACTATAAGATTTTGCTTTTGAAAGACACCTAAACAAATAGACTTAAAAAGTGAGTGTCGCACCAACCGTATACCGGGTGTCTTTATCGTTATCATCGTTAAACTCCTTTTTGAGATAGCCGGCATAAAAATAGAAATAGTCATCAAGATGTAAGCTGATACCAAGTATCCAACCGGTGTGACCGTCATCTTTCTCCCTGCCATCCACAGAGTCTTTCCTTTTGCCATACTCATAAATCAACATGAATTGACCAAAATTATAAGCTACCCCTAAATACCATACATCGGCACCCGTAGTTTGATTGTGTTCATATGTATTATCTCCGTTAGCCGTATTCACATCTTCTGTGCTTAAAGAAGAAAGATTTTCGGAAAGAGAGATTAATCCCTGATCAAACTCATATTGACCAAAAATGGAAAAATTTTCTGAACCCATTTTCCAGCCAACTTTATAAGCCTCATCATCGCCTGATTCGCCGTTATCATAATACTGTACGAACATACTTAGTGCCGCTGAAATATAAGTCAATCCAGCGCCATAGCTGTTATCATTATCACTACTATTATCTATGGCTGTAAATAACTGTACACCAAGCCCATTTGAAGAAACGGCGGAGTCGTATCGAAGGGTGTTGGTGGAACGACCACGTCCCTTTCCGCTGGTGTCGTGCAAAGCCGATTGTATGTCAACAAAAAAGCGCGTTGCCAGCGCATCACTGTAAAAGGGGTCGAGCATTAAACCCGTCTGCATATAAGGTGTTTCGATTGTACCGGCTCGCAGAAGTCCCCATTCCCCGTGCAGGCCGATATACTGCTCATAACTGGTAAAGATGTTCTCATCCTCACTTTCAGGGACATCAATCCTCCATTCGGTCTTGAAAACAGCCTTTAACCCGATAACCATCGTACGGACTCCGCTAATTGAAAATTGGGAAATATCCCCCGTCAAATAGGTGTTTGATTCTTCGTCATACGTAGCATCCGGGTCGGTGCTGCGCCAGAGATCTAAACAAGAGGACTCGCATTCATCCATATTATAGCTAATTCTCATTGCGCCATTTATATCGATTTGCCAATCAGCGGCGTTCACTACAAGAGGGCTCATGAACGCGAAAAATATCAACCATCGTAATATCCTCATATTAAGATTCTTCATTAATTTTCTCCTTATAATTCCTGTTCTTAATCGGTCGGGTTGTATCAACAAGTACGACATCTTCTCCACCAGCTTATCCTTTGTCATACCCACTCCCTGTGTGGCTCAAAGTATCATATCTTTGACATTTTCTATATATATTAATACCTGAAATGGTAGACCATTTCAACCCGACATGCCACCATTTTTAATCACAGAAAGGAGGCTCTATGAACACTGTTACTTATGAAACTGAAAACGCCGTCTTTCAC
>JAUVVS010000152.1 GCA_030604545.1 Deltaproteobacteria bacterium
CGTTCTCGGCGAAGCGGAGCGTAAAAATTGAAGCTGTTTGAGTCCCGAGCATAGCGAGGTCGAGTTCTTTAATTTTAGCGCAGCGAGCCATAGAACGCTTCAAATAGACCCACGATGAGTTCGGAAGATTAGACGCGAATCAATCGGAACATATTTTTGAAAACCGCTATATGCCTGACAAAAAGAATGCCTAAAATAGAGAAGGGCCATATGCGAATTCCTTCTAAAGAGCAATGTTATAAGCTTATGTGTGAAATGAAAATGATGGATCACATCGTGAGTCATTCCATTCAGGTCCGGCAAGTTGCAACCTTTCTAACAGATAATTTAAACGCCCAAAAAATAGATTTGAACCGTGATCTGGTTCAGGCATCAGCTTTACTTCATGATATCACCAAGACAAGAAGTTTCACAACTAAAGAAAGTCACGACTTTACAGGTGCTAAATATTTAATCGAGCTTGGTTATCCGGAAGTGGGTAACATTGTTGGGCAGCACGTTATATTAGATGAGTATTTTGTTTCCGATATCCCCGTTGAGACAGATATTGTCAACTATGCCGACAAAAGAGTGCTTCACGACAGGGTGGTCACGCTGAATGAAAGAAAGAATTACATCCAACAAAAGTATGGAAAAGATATAATAGACCAGGAGAGGTTTAACTGGCTTTGGGGTAAAACTCAAGAACAAGAAGACAGAATCTTTATATATTTATCATTTTTGCCTGAAGAACTCGGTGGTTTCCTTGATCCTGAAGACTGCGCAGCAGAATTATTGAAATATAGCAAACTGTGTTCTAGTCCCCCAATTGGGTAAAAAACCAATTGGGAGTTATTCGTTATTTGTTATTGGTTAATCGTTTAAAAGGAATAAAATCCTTTTTTATATTTTCAAAGATTTCAACTTAACGGCAAATAGTACCAAACACTGAATTGTTGTTGTTTAGTTTTTCAATCCTCACATTAACAATTGTATTTTTCAAATTATCTTTGCCGCTAACAAATACTGGAACATAGTTGGACGTTATTCCTTTTAAAAAACCTGTAGAATAGTTACTTTTTTCCTCAATCAGAACTTCAACCTTCCTATCTATCATTTTTCTATAAAACTCAATTTTTTTCAAATTGCCAAGTTCGCGCATTTCCTGACACCTTGCCTTAATAATGCTTGAAGGGACTTTATCCGGGTATTGGCTTGCCGGTGTTTTTTGGCGATGAGAAAACGGAAAAACGTGAAGATAACTGACGGGCAATTCTGCTATTAAAGAATATGTGTTTCCAAAAGCCTCGTCGGTTTCGCCTGGAAATCCGATTAGAGTGTCAACACCAATTCCGGCATCAGGAATTAGTTCATGAATTGTACGAACCAGTTTCCTGAAAAAAGAGCTGGTATATGGTCTGTGCATTCTTTTTAAAATAAGATCATCACCACTTTGCAAGGGGATATGAAAATGGTGACAAACACTACCCGGCTTTGCAACAAGTTTTATAATATCTTCAGTTAATTCAAGAGGTTCGATCGAGCTTAATCGGATACGGTTTATAGCTTGTGATTCATGAATGCGGGATAATAATAAAAACAAGCTGGTTTCGGGTGAAAGATCAAGACCATAACAACCAAGGTGTATACCTGAAAGGACAACTTCATGGTATCCAGCCTCTTTAAGTTTTTTTATGTTTACCAATACACTTTCAGAAGGCATGCTGCGACTGCGGCCTCTAGCGTAAGGGACAATACAGTATGTGCAAAAAGAATTGCAGCCGTCCTGAATTTTTAAAAACGGCCTGGTACGGTTTCCATAGGTAATTACAGGTACTTGTTTGAAATTGTGTTCATTACAGATATCACGACAAATGGTTTTAGGGTAGGGTGGATCTTTCTCTTTTTCTGATATGATCATTTCAGGAATTTTATGCTTGTCACTGTGGCCAATTATATAGTGCACACCTTTTATCTTTTTAATTTCATCAGGTTCCGTCTGTGCATAGCAACCTGTTACAATTATACGTGCGTTGGGATTGGAACGGATTGCCTGTCTCACCGCCTGTCTTGACTGCATGGATGCTTTTTGAGTGACAGCGCAGGTATTAACAATATAAAATTTTGTATCTTCACCATTGATTGCAGGACCCGAGTTCGATTCCATTAAGCCCGATTCTTTCAGGTACTGAGCAATGGCCTCTGATTCGTACTGATTTACTTTGCAGCCTAATGTTTTTATGATAAATTTTTTCATTATTTTTTTGCCACGAAGGCACTAAGACACCAACCAACCTCCACCAAGAACTTCGTCATTTAAGTAAAATACAGCACCCTGCCCCGGAGTTATTGCCAATTGAGGGTCTTTAAATCTGACGACGGCATTATGCTTCTTCCCGGGAAAAAGGATTGAAGGAACCGCTTTGCTACGGTATCTTACGCGTGTTTTGACTTGAATGGGAGAATTCGGTTTTTGATTTATCCAGTTAATTTTTTCAATTTTGCATTCCGATACCGGCAAATCTTTTTTAAAGCCCACCACCAGACGATTTTTCTCTATATCAATACGGACGACATAGTAAGACTCTGAAGCAGGGCAATTGATGCCGCGTCTTTGGCCTATGGTATAAAGGTGGAGTCCTTTGTGTTTGCCTATTATATTTCCCTTAACGTCTTGAATAAGCCCCGGTTCGGCTTTGAATCCGGGCTGTAGTAAAAGGAACTCTCCATAAGTATTACCCTTAATAAAACATACATCCTGGCTTTCTTTTCTTACAACGGGTTTAAGGCCTATTTCTTGTGCAATTTTTTTTACTTCTGATTTTTTTAAATTACCGAGCGGAAAACAGGAACTTGCCAGCTGTTCCTGCGTTAAGAAGGAGAGAAAATAAGATTGATCCTTTCTTGAATCAATACCTCTAAAGAGGTGAAATTTGCCTTTATTGTCTTTTTTTATACGGGCGTAATGTCCGGTGGCAAGGCGTGTTGCACCCAGTTTCCGGGCAAAATCAAGAAGTGTTCCAAATTTTATTGAGGGGTTGCATACCAGACATGGATTGGGGGTTTTTCCGGCCAGATAGGTTCGAGTAAAATAGTCAACAACTTCTTTTTTGAATTCACTGCTGCAGTCTTTAATTTCAACTTTAATACCTATCTGGTTTTCAATCCGAGCAATTTTATCTGCAGCTAATTTTTTATTTGGTGAGAATAGTTTTATATCTGTCTTTGGAGAGAATTTGCTTTTATTTTGATAAATAGGTTCTGTTTCATATCCTGTTAAAAAGTGAATTCCTATGACATTGTACCCCTCTTTTTTTAAGAAGTATGCAGCGACAAGTGAATCTATGCCGCCACTTACGGCAATAGCTATTATTTGCTTCATTCAAAAAAGGTTTTATTTGTTGGGCGAACTTCCATTGCTCTTGGAGGGCAGGCAGGCAAACAAAGCTCACAAACACTGCATTTTTTCTGATCATAATTAACGTACATTTCCGGTCGTTGAATGGATAGTGCGCCGGTTGGACAAACAGCCGTGCATGCTCCGCAGTGGGTACATTTTTTTTTAATACGCATTACTTCCTGACCCGCATTCTGAACATGCACTCCTTTATCCTTTAAATATTGCACTCCCTGCCTATAATTTTTTTTGGTTCCTGACAATTCCAGAACCATTATTCCCTCTTTTTGGGGAAGTATGGTGGCATTTAGGATATTGAAAGTGAGGTCATAATCTTTAGCCAGGTTACATACGATGGGCTTTTGCACCTCAGTATGTGGAAAGCGCAGGATAAGTATATTTGAATACACGGTAAGCCTCCAGAAAATTCTTTATTTTTGTTTAGAAAAATATTAGAATAATTGTAATCTCAAACCATGTCAACAGTAACTTCAGACATCGTCAAATAGTTGAGTGGTTAAGTGGTTGAGTAGGAGACGACTTAACGAAATCTGAACTTAAAGATAGCAGCCAATAAGACACCAAGGCACGAAGGAAAGTTGGGAATAAAAACGCATGGTTAAAAAAGAGCCTACGTTTGGTAAGTAGGTACAAATGATAACCATAACAGCAAATAGTAAATAACAGATTCATGAACCGCTTTGCATATCGCACAACAGGTCTTGCCATCAAAATGCTTTCCAGCCTTTCAAAGGCTAAAATTAATATTCATGGAAAGGAGAATATTCCCGAAGGATCTATCATTTTTGTTATCAATCATTTTACCCGAATTGAGACACTCCTTTTACCGTATCATATCAATAAATTGACCGGCATGCCGGTTTGGTCCCTTGCAGCTTACGAACTTTTTAAAGGTGCTTTAGGTATTCTTTTGGATAAGATTGGAGCGGTTTCCACCAAAGATCCTGACAGAGACCTTCTTATCGTAAAGAGTCTTCTTACAGGGGAAGCTTTGTGGATATTTTTCCCGGAAGGTCTAATGGTAAAAAGTAAGAAGATCATTGACAAGGGTCGCTTTATGATCACTTCCGCCGGGGAAAAACGTCATCCGCATACAGGAGCGGCTACTCTGGCTCTTAGGACAGAGTTTTACCGGCAGCGTTTGCTTAAGATGTCAGAGAGCGTTTCGGATGAAGCAAAACGTCTCATGGATCTTTTTCAGATAGATTCACTGGAATCTGTTCTTGAAAAAAAGACATATATTGTTCCGATAAATATTACCTATTACCCTATGAGGACTAGGGAGAATATTTTAAGTAATCTGGCGGCTAATCTGGTGGAGGATATTCCTGAACGTATGGTTGAAGAGATTATGACCGAAGGGACCATGCTTTTATCCGGGGTCGATGTGGATATGCGGTTTGGTGAACCTATAGAAATAAAAGAATACTTAAAACATTCTGCTATTAAGCGTGATATTTCTGCAACAAGTAGAATAAATTTTAATGATCCAATTCCGTCAATAAAAAGGATGCG
Organism: Deltaproteobacteria bacterium; assembly: GCA_030604545.1. Classification (GTDB taxonomy): domain Bacteria; phylum Desulfobacterota; class Desulfobacteria; order Desulfobacterales; family JAUVVS01; genus JAUVVS01. Next base: position 4,913 of record JAUVVS010000152.1, read on the forward strand.
AAAAGAAGCGCAGAATATTATGCAACGCTATATGTCGGCAATATACAATATGACAACCGTAAATCATGATCATCTTTTTGCGTCCATGTTGAGGATGATACCATTTAAAAAGATTAAAGCGCATGACCTCAGGCGAAGAGTATTTCTATCGGTAACCGGTAAATTTAATAAGAATGGAGTTTTTCTTCATAATACCATGAAAGAAAACCAGCTTCACCTTCTTACGGATGATTGTTTCAACAGATTTAAAAATTTTTCTTCTGTTGCAATAGAATCAGGCTTTGTAAAGGAAAAAGAAAAGATGCTGGTAAAGGATACCGCGAAAATCTCTTTTGATTTTCATCGTATACGTATTGATAATCCGGTTGAAGTAATAGCAAACGAAGTAGAGCCATTGACATCATTACAGCGCCGTATCCGTCGCCTGGCACGGGAACCCGGTTTCTGGATAAGACACAAGATTGCACGCCGACTGATGAAAAAAGCGATTCTCGAATTTGAAGAAGACTATAAAACCTATTATATTGAAGGGGAATCAAAGAAGAAAGATATTGGTATGCCTTTTTTAATCAAAGGCAGCTCCAGGGAGATGGGTGTGGTTCTTTTTCACGGGTATATGGCCGCCCCCCTTGAGGTGAAAGAATTGGCTAATTATCTTGGTCGCAGAGGGTTTTGGGTATATGTCCCCCGTATTAAAGGACATGGCACTTCCCCTGAAGACCTTGCTACAAGAAAGTATACGGATTGGATGGAGTCGGTTGATGAAGGGTATGCCGTTATCAGTAACTTATGCAGGCGAGTTGTAGCAGGCGGATTTTCAAACGGAGCCGGTCTGGCACTCGATCTTACGGCAAGGATTGAAGATGTGGAGGGTGTTTTTGCTGTTTGTCCCCCCTTAAGACTTAAGGATTTTTCTTCAAAGTTTGTGCCGGCCTTGGATTTCTGGAATAAATTTATGGACAAAGTTCACATTGATTCAGGCCAGAAAGAGTTTGTTGAAAACAAC
>JAUVVS010000228.1 GCA_030604545.1 Deltaproteobacteria bacterium
ATGCGCTTTGGGAAAATATCGTGCGTGTAACAGATGAAATGTTCAAGGCAACAGGGGTTAAAAATGCATATTTCCCGCTTTTTATACCGCTCAGTTTCTTTGAAAAAGAGGCTGAACATGTCGAAGGTTTCGCAAAGGAGTGTGCTGTTGTTACACACCACAGACTTGAAAAAGGCCCTGACGGGGGTCTTGTGCCGGCGGGAGCCCTCCAGGAACCTTTGATCGTGCGACCAACGTCTGAAACGATTATTGGGGATGCATTCTCGAAATGGGTTAGTAGCTATCGCGATCTTCCATTGCTGATCAACCAGTGGGCAAATGTAGTCAGATGGGAAATGCGAACCCGGATATTTTTAAGAACCAGTGAGTTTTTATGGCAAGAAGGGCATACAGTACATGCTAACAAGGAAGAAGCAATCGAAAGAACCCATATGATGCTTGATGTTTATCAAAAACTTGCGGAAGATTACCTTGCCATGCCCGTCATCAGCGGGAGAAAGACACTAGCGGAAAGATTCCCAGGGGCGGTTGATACTTTGTCTATCGAAGCAATGATGCAAGATAGAAAGGCGCTTCAGGGCGGTACATCGCATTTTTTGGGTCAGAATTTTGCCAGGGCGTCTGAAATAAAATTTCAGTCTGCTAAAGAAACGGAGGAATATGCCTGGACAACTTCATGGGGTGTATCAACCCGCCTGATTGGTGGAGTTATAATGACTCATGGTGACGATGATGGTATTATCCTACCTCCAAAAATTGCATCTTCCCATGTTGTTCTTATACCCATTATTAGAAAGGCTGAGGACAGATCAAAGGTAATGGAATTTACCGAGAGTCTGGCAAAGGAGTTGAAAGAGCAATACTACTACCACAGAAGGCTTGAAGTGGAGATTGATGACCGCGACACCGGGGGTGCAAGAGGATGGGACTGGATCAAAAAGGGGATACCTTTGCGTGTTGAAATCGGTCCTAGAGATATTGCCGATAATTCCGTATTTGTTGGAAGAAGGGACAGGGGGCATAAAGAACAGGAGTCAATAAAAAGGGATCTTTTTGTTGGGAAGATAACAAATATTCTGGATGAAATACATAAGACTATTTTTAGACGTGCCTTATCATACAAAGAAGAGAATACCATAACAATTGAAAATAACAAAGAATTTTATGAATTTTTTACCCCGGTGAGTAAGGTAAAACCTGAAATCCATGGAGGGTTTGCATTAGCCGACTGGTGTGAATCAGATAAATGCGAGTCAAAAATAAAAGATGATCTTGGCGTGACGATTCGATGTATTCCGTTTGATAGTAAAACTGAAAAAAGGGAGTGTATTTGCTGCGGCAAGCAAGGGAGTAAGCGGGTGGTATTTGCAAAGGCTTATTAATTGTTTAACAACTGACTTCCGGCAATTATTCAATTAAATGATCAGAATCAACGATATAGTAGAAAGGGTTGCCGAGCACAACCCTGACGAAAATTTGGATATTATAGATCGAGCCTATATTTATTCGGCCAGAGTTCACGATGGACAGGTTCGGTTATCCGGAGAACCTTACCTTTCTCACCCTCTTGAAGTAGCCGGTATTCTGGCAGACATGAAACTCGATGCTCAAAGTGTTGCAGCCGGTCTTTTGCATGACGTGATCGAAGATACACATGTAACCCCTGAAGAATTAGGAGATATGTTCGGCAAAGAAATTTTACACATTGTATCGGGTGTGACAAAGCTGAGCAAACTCCCCTTTCAAACTTCGCAGGCTCGGCAGGCGGAAAGCCTCAGAAAGATGCTTCTTGCTATGGCGGATGATATACGGGTCATATTAATCAAGCTTGCCGACCGACTTCACAACATGAGGACATTACAGTTTCATAAGGATGATAAAAGAAAAATAACTTCCCAGGAAACTCTTGATATATATGCGCCCATTGCAGCTCGTCTCGGTATTTACTGGATAAAACAGGAGCTTGAAGAAATTGCCTTTATGAATCTTCATTATACGGAATATTCTAAGATGAAAAGCCGTATCAGCAAAGAGAAAGAAGAGGGAGAAAAATATATAAAAACCGTTAAAGGCTACATAGAAAAAAAGATGGGTGAAGCTAATCTGAAATGCATGGTTTTGGGCAGATATAAGAGTTTTTACAGTATATATCAGAAAATGATTAGTCAAGACCTTGAGTTTAAAGACATTTACGATATTACAGCCTTTAGGATAATCCTCGATACAATACCCCATTGCTATGAAGCTTTGGGGCTTTTACATGCCTTGTGGAAGCCTATTGATATTAAATTCAAGGATTATATTGGACGTCCCAAGCCAAACATGTATCAGTCTCTCCATACTACAGTCATCGGACCTTATGGTGAACGCATGGAGATACAGATCAGGACCTGGGAAATGGAGAAGGTGGCAAAATCCGGTATTGCCGCCCACTGGAGCTATAAAGAAGGTAAGCCAATCGATGAGGATTTAAGTAAAACATTTACATGGATCCAGAATCTGGTGGAAGAACAGGAAAATTTCAGGGACCCGGCTGAATTTTTGGAAAGTGTGCGAATAGATCTTTTTCCCGACGAAGTATATGTCTTTACACCTCATGGAGAGATTAAATCGCTTCCAAAAATGGCAACACCGGTTGACTTTGCTTATTCAATTCACACCGAAGTTGGAAATCAGTGTACAGGTGCTAAAGTAAATGGACGTATGGTCTCACTTCGATATGAGTTGGAAACCGGAGATATAGTTGAAATTATAACATCAAAAAATCACCCCCCAAGTAAGGATTGGCTGACATTTGTTAAAACAGTTAAGGCCCGTTCCAGGATAAGACAGTGGATCAAGATTCAGGAAAAAGAACGAAGCATTACCCTTGGCCGTGAGATGTGCGACAAGGCTTTTCGTAAGCACCGCCTAAATTTTAATACATTGTTGAAATCAGAAGAAATGGGAAAGGTTGTTGAGCATTTTGGCTTTAAAACCAGAGAAGATCTGATTGCAAATGTCGGGTATGGTAAAATAACGCCCTTGCAGATTATAAGGCAGTTTCTTCCTAAATCTGGGGCAGAAAAAGATGATGAATCGATATTTAACAAAATTATTGGCCGTGTCCGAAAGAAAAAGCCCAAAGGAGGCGTGGTTGTTAAAGGTATTGATGACGTACTTGTAAAATTTGGTAAATGTTGTAAGCCGGTACCCGGCGATTTGATAAAAGGTTATATCACCCGCGGGTTCGGTGTTACGGTTCACCGATTACATTGTGTAAATATTCTGAAAACGAGTCCTGAAAGGCAAATTGAGGTAGAATGGATCAGGGATACTGCAGAGAAATTTCCTGTAAAGATTCATATCCATTCCTATGATAGAGTAGGATTATTGGCTGATGTTGCAGCCAATATAAGCAAAAATGAAGCTAATATAATTAATGCAAATTCAAAAACCTCAGAAAACAAAACAGTCGAATTCTTTTTTACCATTACCGTTGAAGATACCGACCATTTAGAAAGAGTTTTATCAGACGTTAAAAAGGTAAAACTTGTTCAGGAAGTAAAAAGAATAGGTTAGGGCACTAGTTTAGATCTCGTTAAGTCGTCGAGTAGTTGAGTAGTTAAGTGGTTGTAATGATAAGAATAATAGCCGTTTTCCAAAAAATTGGACATACAGCAGTTTGCAAATATTAACATAGTGATTTAATTATAAATCTTTTCCTACTCAACCACTCAACTACTCAACTATTTGACGATGTCTGCGGACCATGTGTTTTGGTTTTGCTTAGATGACGTGGTGGTCGGTAATCGGTGACCGGTAATCGGTCACTGATCACCTGATCACTTCAACTTATGGTGCTTTGACCACAAAACCCGATTTTATACAATTAGTACAAACCGCCATTTTCTTGACCCTTCCTTTATAGACAGCCCTCACCCTTTGAAGATTTGGATTGAAACGGCGGTTTGTTACATTATGGGCGTGACTTATATTATGACCCGCCATGGGTTTTTTCCCGCATATTTCACACATTTTTGACATGATTATTGCTCCTTATATACCTCCAATATTGTTAAGTCGTCGAGTAGTTGAGTAGTTAAGTAGTTGTAATGATAAAAATAATAGCCGTTTTCCAAAAAAATAGACATAAAACAGTTTGCAAATATTAACATAGTGATTTAATTATAAATCTTTTCCTACTCAACCACTTAACCACTCAACTATTTGACTATTTGACGATGTCTGTACCTCAAACAAAACACAAAATACTAAACACCAAATCCCACAAGGCGGGAATGGGTTTGACTTTTTGCGAATTCATCAAGATCGAAAACGCGCTAATACAACAAAAATCAATAAGTGTAAACCTTTTTTTTAAATGACCTCTTCGACCTGAATTCCCTCGCGGATAAATAGTGCTGCTGTGACACCGGTAATAAGGCTTGGTTTTGTGTG
>JAUVVS010000039.1 GCA_030604545.1 Deltaproteobacteria bacterium
CAATTATCGGATGACCGAATTTCAAGCGGCGCTTGGCATAACTCAGATGAATAAGATAGATCGCATTATTACTGCCCGCCGACGACTGGCTGCAAATTATAATAAACTATTAGAAAATATTCAGGTACAACCCCCTAAAGTTTTCGAAGATAGCAATCCCGTTTATCAGTCCTACGTAGTGCTTTTGCCAGAACAAATGACACCTCATAGGCAGAAAATAATTGAACAACTAAAGGAAAAAGGTATTGAAACAACCATTGGGACATGGAATATGCCAATGACAAACTATCTTAGAAGTCGCTATGGATATAAGGAGGGCGATTTTTCTATAACCGAACGTGTCTTCCAGCAGTCGATTACTTTACCGCTTTACGAAGGTCTTCAGAAAGCTGATCAAAGTTTAGTCTTAGAACAACTTGTTTTAACGATGAAAAAGGAAGATAAGAAACCATAATGTCTAATAGATCACACGGTTCCGGCAAATTTGATCTAACGCAATTTGAAAAATTGGGTGATGAAGTGATCATTGAGCCTGGTGTTCTTGTTTTCCATCCTGAAAACATCCAGATAGGGGATAATGTTTACGTTGGTCATTATACTATCCTGAAGGGATACCACCGGAATAAGATGGTGATTGGCTCAGGCTCTTGGATTGGGCAACAATGTTATTTCCACAGCGCCGGTGGTCTCACTATCGGCCATAATGTGGGGATTGGGCCTGCTGTCAAAATAATTACCTCTTTTCATGCTGATGAGGGTATCCATGTGGCAATCCTTCATAGTCATATTGAATTTTCACATGTAGTGATCGAAGATGATTGTGATATAGGGATGGGGGCAATTATTCTTCCCGGAGTAACCATTGGATGTGGAGCACAGGTTGGAGCAGGGGCGGTAGTAACACGGACGGTAGAACCTTATGCCGTAGTCGCGGGGGTACCGGCCAGGATATTACGTATGCGGAACTAGTGCTGAAGTTTATGCAATGCGGGTACTATTTTTCAAAAAATTGCTATATTCAAAAATTCAAGAAGAGATGATCAAGTTTTGAAAGTTCTTCATCTCCCACTTAACATTGCATCACAGATATCTGTTACAGTGCGTGCACTAAGAAATATCGGAGTTGATGCATGCGGTCTATCTTTAAACAACCATCTCACTCAGGATAACAAAAGCATCAGGGCCATTGAGATTGTTTCACGAAAAAAGAATGCAATTCTTAGCATAATGCAAACGCTTTTCTGGTGTAAAGAACTTCTAAGGTCATTGCATTGGGCCGATGTAGTGCACTGGTATTTTGGAAATTACACTTTGCCAAGGGGAATTGATTTAGGATGTACAGCATTTCTGAAAAAGGTTCGTATTGTAGAGTTTTGGGGTAGCGACATCCGTATTTCTGAAATTGCATCTGCAGATAATCCATATAGAGCGAAGTTTTACCAAGAATATTCTAAAATAGATAGTCGGGAAAGTTCCCTAAAAATCCAAAAACATTTTGCAAAGTATGGCTTCGAATGCCTTGTTCCGGGATTAGAGCTGGAATCGTATATTCAGAAAGATCTATTCCCAACGCCATTTAAAATTAAGCAAAGACTCATAATCTCAGACTTTGATCCAAAATATCCTGATCCTGCCGAACGATGCCCTTTGGTTGTACATTCACCATCACATAAAGGACAAAAAGGAACGAAAGCAGTCCTTCAAGCAATCAATGAACTCAAAACAATGTATGAATTTAATTTTCAAATGATTCATGAAGTTGACCATGCCAAAGCGTTAGGGATCGTGCGCGAATGTGATATTATGGTTGATCAACTCACTGCCGGCGATCATGGTCTGGCATCTCTTGAAGCTATGGCTTTAGGCAAACCTACTATTTGCTATATTAAACCTTCTATTCTGGCAAAGTATCCCTCAGATTTCCCGATCGTTAATGCCAATCAAGACAATCTAGTTGAGGTTTTAGGAAATTTGTTGAAGGACAGTCGTCGGAGGCATCAGATCGGTCGGTTGAGCCGGGCCTATGTTGAAAAGTACCATGACGCACATGAGCTTGCCGTAGATCTGGTAAATATATATGAATACCTAATTAAAAAAAATCGCAATAAAAGGCATGAGCGTTTTTGATTATATCAAGCAACTTGGTGCTGAAACCATAATATACGGCCTTTCAGGTGCGATTACCGCGTCTATCGGCATCTTTTTGATACCGATTTATACCCGAATTTTTTCACCATCTGAGTACGGTATAATTGCTTTGATTACAACCCTAACTGGCTTGCTTGGAATGCTTATGGTCCTGGGCCTGGATAACTCGTCTGCAAGATGGTTTTACGACACGGATGATATTGAGGACAGAAAATACACGATTTCATCGTGGTTTTGGTGCCAGTTAAGCACAGGTTTTATCATTGCCATAAGTCTTCTCCTGTTTGCTCCAAACATAGCAATCCTGTTACTTAATTCGGAAGATTATGCAATCCTCATTCGAATAGTTGCTATTACCTTGCCGTTCGGAACATTCGGTAAAGTCTTCGGCAACTGGCTTCGTTATCAAAGACGTGCATGGACAACAACAATATTTTCAACAATAAGTTCGATAGGAACAATTGGAATAATTATTCTATTTGTCCTTGTTTATCGATGGGGACTGACTGGTATCTATTCAGCGAAGCTTATCGCGGCTATTATAGCTGCTATCGGTGCGATTACCATCATGAAAACCTGGATAAACCCTGTTTTTTTTTCTATGCCCCGCCTGAAAGAGATGTTGACTTTTGGTCTGCCACTGGTTCCTGCGGCAATTGCATCATGGATAACTCTTTCCTCCGACCGATTTATTCTGCAAATATTTCATGACACTTCAGAGGTTGGTTTATATTCTGTGGCTGCCACCCTGGCATCTGGTGTGGCACTGGTCACGGTAGCATTTCAGATGGCCTGGGGGCCCTTTGCGTTTTCAATATATCGTGAAAAAGAGTCTTTAAATGTTTACTCTCAAGTTCTCAACTTATATGCTTTTTTAGGTTGTTTGCTTTGTACAACATTATCGCTCTTTGCTCCCTTTTTGCTTCATATCTTAACAACGCCTGATTATTATAAGTCTGCTTCTTGCGTCTCCTTTTTAGTTTTTTCATATCTTGCCGCTGGAGCTACCTATATAATGGCAACCGGGGTAAGTATTGCTAAAAAATCAACACCGATAGCTGTAAGTATCTTTATTGGTGCCGGAGTTAATATAGGACTAAATTTTCTATTAATTCCATCTATAGGGAAAGAGGGGGCGGCTATTTCAACGTTTATAGCATATATATCTGCATCGATTTATTTGTATTTTTCAAGCCAGAAAGTATATCCTATTCCATATCAATTTAAAAAAGCGCTGATTTGCTTTGGATTATCATGGATCTTGATTGCGATAGATTATTTCTTTTTTCCCGCCCGGGAATATTCTGCTCTTAAATTACGTACCGGAATATCCTTACTATTCATCCCGCTTGCATTCTGGCTCAGAATTATAAAACCGGTTCATGCCAAACGGCTGTTATTGTATGCGGCTCAGCGCTTAAAAATATCAGATGTCTGATTTCCTTAAATTCTATGAGTGAGCCTCTTGGGAAGGTTCAACACGCATACTATCAGTTAAAATTGAAGCAAGTTTTTCCGTCAACCGCTTTCGCTCAAAACATTTTCTAAGCCCTATGTCCGGATTGAAAGACAATGTTCCCTCTTTCTTCCATTGATCATAATAGCATTTGAATGTCTCAGCGATTTTAGGAATATCTTTTGGTGGGGCAACGGTTCCGAATCGGCCTTTTTCAATAGTTTCTTTAAGTGGCCCGTTTGGTGCAAGAGCGATAACAGGCCTGTTTGCACCAAGATATTCAAATAACTTCCCCGTGAAAATCTGATTTCCCCCTTCCTCTTCCCTCACACCGACTACTAATAGAAGAAGATCAGAGCCGACCTGATAAGCAAGAGCCTTCTCATAGGGCTGGAAACCAATAACCTGAATGGGATAAGTGCTTGAGTACTTCTCGATTATTGAAAGTAACTTTTCATCAAAATAACCAACAAACCTAATTATAATATCCGAAGGATTAACTTTATTTTGATTAATGAGAAGTAAAAGAGCCTTGAGAAAATATTCCGGAGTGCGTTTTCCTAAAAAAGACCCTGTATATGTAACCACCAGACAATCTGTCTGGTTAGAAATCGGCTTGATGGCTCTAAAATCCTCAACGTCATATCCGTTCGTGATCAGATGAGTTTTTTTCTTACAATCTATAGAAGAGTGCCTGATGCATATAGAATCCAAGATCGGTTGAGATACGGAAACGATCGCGTCTGCATGCCTGTAAAACTTTTTTTCATAAAACCATTTGATAGGTGTCTGAATGGAATTAATAAACCTGGAATAATCTCTGTTTGGCTCATCAAAGATGGCATCTCTAAGATCCATCACCCACGGAACGCCAAGCTTTTTTTTCAAATTCATGCCAAAAAAATGAACACTATGTGGAGGTGATGTGGTGAGAATGCAATCTACTTTTTCTTTTTTAGCTATTTTAAGTAATTCCTTGCGACATTCAAAATACCAGGCACTTTGAAAATCCATAAACCAGATATATTTAAGTGCCAGCAGGTAGAAATGGGGATGATTTACTAATCCCCGATTAAACCGCAAGTCGAAATAGCGCTTTAATCTTTGGATACCGCAGCGGTATATTCTTGTCTTCTTAAGAAAAGGGTATTCAATACTCTTAGGATCATTCGCTCTCCAGGAGGCTTCTTTAGGGCAAAAAACGACCGGTTCGATTCCAAAATCAGGAAGATACTTAACAAACTTCAAAGGACGTTGGGTGCCAGCCCCTGCAATAGGGGGAAACATATAGGAAATGAGCAAAATCTTTTTCATCTACATATCTAAAAAATTTTCAGTTTGATGATTTATTTCTAAAGGAATAGCATCATTGACTTATTATCACGTTCATTATAAAATGCAATATCTTTGGTTCAATCTATTTCGATCCCTTTGAAGGGAAGAGAAATTATTCCCTGTGAATAGAAACACTCCTTCTTGAATTTCAACGGATTGATCATGCCAATAAAGTCAGCTTTTCATAGATATTTTGCAGAGCTTTATGAAGATACAATGTCCCGAATTTACCAGGACGCTCGCGTGCGAATTACAATAAGCCTTTCTTCGGGTGGAGACTGTCTTGATTGCGGCGCCGGAAGGGGGCATCAGTTTAATATTCTTAACGAGATGATCGATCTTCCTCGAGAGAATTACTTCGGAATCGAATGGGATCCCAAAAGCGTTTCACTGGCAAATAAAAGGGGGTTGCAGGTATTGCAGGGGAATTTAAACCAGGACCTCCCTTTTGTTGATCAGACCTTTCAATGTGTGTTCGGACTTTCGGTCCTTGAACATCTTATTAATGGTTGCAAATTTATGCAGGAAGCCCGCAGAGTGCTAAAACCGGAAGGCCATCTTATTCTGGTCACACCAAACTTAAGCGCCTGGTTCAATATTTTTTTACTTGCACTTGGCAGGATGCCGTCATCAGGACCGCATCCTGATTCGGAAGCTCTTCTTCAGAAAAATACTCCAATTCAATTTCAAAAAACAAAGACTTCCAGTGTAGAAGATGATTTGCCCACGGATCGCCATCTGGTTGTTTTTACGTATCGAACACTCCGATATTACCTAAAATCTTTGGGATTCCGAAAAATTGAGGGGAGGGCTTACGGGTATTACCCTTTCCCAAAGTTTTTTCAACCCTTTCTTGAAAAGATAGACCCATGGCATTGTCACCAGATGATCTTCGATTGCCAACGTTGATGAATTCGGAAAAAGTCGAATTCATTCCCGCCTTGCGGGATTTGGTGTTTAGTATTTTGTGTTTTGTTTGGAATATATGCTTTTATACCAGCGTGTTAGATTGCCAAACAGTGAACAGAAAAACCTGAGAGGAGCTGATTTCTGTTGCGTATCCTAGTTCTGACAAAACGCCAATATATGAATAAGGATCTTATCGACGATAAATATGGTCGTTTTCGTGAAATACCCCTTTCACTTGGCCAAATGGGACACAAAGTACGAGGTCTTTGTTTAAGTTACGCCCGTAGAAAAGAAAGATGGATACAGGACGGACCTGTATTTTGGAAGAGCATCAATGCAACTCCAATAAAAATCCCCGGCCTTTTTCGATTCATCCTGGAAGCTGGAATTCTGGCTAAAAGATCGGATGTGATCTGGGCGTGCTCGGATTCCTTTTACGGGATCATCGGCTATATGTTATCGTTAAAATATCACGTTCCACTTGTTTTTGATCTCTATGATAATTTTGAGTATTACCTGATGGCGAAACTCCCCGTCATTAAGCAACTCTATCGTCTGGTACTAAAAAGGAGTGATGCAGTTACCTGTGTAAGCCGGCCTCTCGCCCGTTTGGTGTCATCGTACGGAAGAAAAGTCCGTGTTGCTGTCCTTGAGAATGCCGTGCGAGAAGATTTGTTTAAACCAATGGATAAAGCGTCATGCAGGGACGTAATGGGCCTTCCCCAACATGCACTACTAGTTGGTACTGCCGGTGCGTTGGTAAGCAGCCGCGGGGTCCAGATTATTTTTGATGCCTTCGATAAACTCAAAGCCGAATTGCCGGATCTCCAACTTGCACTGGCCGGTCCCCGGGACGTTCAAATTCCTCACAACAGCAAAATTCATGATTTAGGAATTCTACCGTTGGAAAAAGTACCCCTTCTTTTTAATGCTTTGGATGTTGCGATTATTTGTAATCGAGAGAACGATTTTGGTCGGTATTGTTTTCCGCAAAAAGCAAGGGAAATTATGTCATGTAATACGCCATTGATCGCTGCTCGCGTGGGAAGTATGGCGGAACTTTTTGCAGACCACCCGGAATGGCACTTTGCTCCGGATGATGCTGCTGATCTGGCGCGAGTTTTAGAAAACAGGATAATGAATCAAAGGACAAACTACCAGGAAGTATTCTCCTGGTCGGATGCCGCTGCTGAATTGGAAACAATCTTCCTTGAAACTTGTAAGGCTTAATCGTGTCACTGTTGAAAAAATGTTTACCCTTAATTGAATGGCAAAAAAATATAAGGCAATGTTTGACGAAGCGCTTGGATGAAAAGTTGTCGATCCGGCAAAAAGAAAACGGCAGTTTATAACTTACATGCAAGATTATTCCCTTTTATAACATCGTGGTATATCTTAAGGAACTTATCTGAAATTACCTCCCAGGAAAAGTTTTGCTTCACTAGATTAAGGCCGTTCTCAACAACTTTATCTCTTAACTTTTCATCAGATAGTAACTTAATCATTTTCTCTGCCAAATCATCCGGATCTTTCTGTTTAAAGAGCAGCCCGGTCTCGCCATCTTTAATTATATCAGGGATGCCCCCCACATTACTTCCGATGACAGGAAGACCACATGCCATTGCTTCGAGTAATACTACCCCCAATCCTTCCGTTTCACCCTTTTCATTAACAATCGACGAAAGAACAAAAAGGCTGGCTGACGAGTACATTCTCGGCAATTCCTTCTGGGGCACTTTATCAATAAAAATCACCTTGCTTCCAAGGTGTAAGCACCTGGACAATGTCAGCAGGTCATCTTTCATGGGGCCAGAGCCCACTATGATTAATTTGGCCTCGGGATATTTCTTTAATACCCTGGGGAAGGCTCGTATCAGGTAATCTATTCCTTTCAAGTCTATCAACCTTCCGACGCACAATATCCTCTTTTCATTACTTTCTAACCTTGTTTTTTCGTCGCTATATTTCCGGTCAGTAGAGAAAAAAGAAGGGTTGACCCCCATTGGGATAACAAGAATATTTCTCCTTTTAGAAATATTTCCTGCCATCCTAGCGGTTGCCTTGCTGTTTGCGGTACATACGTCTGAATGTTCGATTACCTTTGAATTTAACCATTTTACACCGGGATACTGTAGTCCGTAAGTGTCAGACCCGTGGATAGTGGTTATGCAAGGTATATCAATAAAATATTTACAAATGACCCCAGCCAGCCCTTGCGGCAAAGACCATTGAGCATGAATGATATCAACATCAAGCTTTTTAATCATCCTCAGACAAAAGAGGATCTCGGCCAGGATAAAGAACGGCAACTGGATTTTAGCCAGCATACTTTTCTTTAATTTGGGCAGTATGCCCGATCCATAACATAATGTTTGGTTTTTAAGGGGATAAAAGTAGGGAAATCTGTTTATTTCAATTCCGTCCCAGTTTTCATAATATTTACAACCATGGTCATGCGGTGTTATAACTCTAATTTCTATACCCTTCTTCACTAGCGCCCGGCAAAGATGGTAAAGAAACACACCTGCAGAATCTCCTTTAAATCTCGGAAATGAAGAGGTTAAAATACAGACTTTCACGTTATCCTTATTTCAAATTCTTATTGTATTCCATATCAAACCACATACCGAAAAATAGTGTTTGCAATCCGCTGATAAAGGTAAAAACAAGAGCCATTGCATTGATATCGGGAATATCTCCCCATACAGCCCAAATATAGAACAATCGGATAGTCAGAGGAACACTAACGCCCAAAAGTAAAAAAGAAAGAATATAAAAAAAGACCAGCGGGTGAAAATCCTTAATAACATACTTGAAAAACAGCCGCTGCCAGAATCCTTTTACAAGGAGCCAGAATATTCTGGGAATAACCTTGTTCAATCTGATTCCAGATTTCTCCCCTATATTATACACAGGCTTTATATGCACATCTCGCACTCGGAAATCAAACTGATTCAGTTTAATCAAAAGATCGTTTGGCATACCGTAATTTTTATATATTCCATCGAGGTTAATTCGTTTTAAAGCAATCAGCGAAATGGCCGTATATCCACTCTGGGAGTCTGCAATGTGCCAGTAACCGGAGGCAATCTTCGTTAGAAGCGAAAGAATAGAATTTCCCAAATAACGATAATGCGGAATCATGTTCCATGCATCCCCATAAAAAAGGCGGTTTCCTTTTGAATAATCAGCTGATCCATCAGCCACCGGTTCAATAACATTCACCAAATTCTCCGGATCCATCTGTCCATCACCCGCCATCACCACTGTAACATCAATCTCGCTATCCCTTGCCCACTTATAACCCGTTGTAATTGCTCCACCAACACCCTGATTGGTTTCGTGTATTATTAGCTCTATCTTCTTATTATCATGTTGGTATCGTTTTACGACGTCAATTGTTTCGTCCCTACTTGCGTCATCAACGATCACCATTTGGTCAACAAATTCAGGCATCGTTTCAATTACTTTGCCGATTTGTGTCGCCTCGTTATGTGCCGGAATCACGGCACATATCGATTTGTCTTTATACATCTTTATTTCTCCTCCAGTAGAGGTTTTATACTTTGCACGGGCATAAATTGCATTTTTAAATAAAATAAAGTCTCAGTACATTTTTGTTTTAACTCCATCACTCCATCCCCGACAGGCGGGATCTTCGACAATCTAAAAATTCAGCCGATATAGCCCATACCCGCCTCCGGAAAAAAGCATATCAACGTGATCTTTGAAAAATTCTTTGAGAATCATTTTTTTCCTGTCATCAAATTGGAACTCTGACCACTTGTTCATCAGATCATACCTGACAAGAAGGTGTGTTATTCCCCTGTTTTTAAGATCAAGCAGTATTTTCTCTGGTGAACCTTCGCGTTTTACTGCTTGGAAAAGCAAATTATAATTAAAAAGCATCTCACTGTTACCGTAGTAACTGCGGTTCCCGAGGAAAATACATAATATTTTAGAATTATTGGGAATATTA
>JAUVVS010000105.1 GCA_030604545.1 Deltaproteobacteria bacterium
CAGACTTAAGCACATTTGGCTTTGCAGTTACCGTTACAATACCAAGACTCTTATCAATAATAAAGGTTGACCCATCCCTGGCAGTGTTGTTTGCGATCGATTGTTTTTGCTTAGCGGCTGCATCGCTAGAGCTGCCGGGCGCTTGGGGTGATGACGCTGCTGGGCTTGCAGCACCTTCACCGGCTGCAGCCTGCTGAGTGGCAAGCAAGCTCTGGGCAGCAACAACCGATTCTTGACGCTCAGCTTCTGCAGTTTGCAAAATCACCTTTAGATTACTCTCTATATTTTCCCAAACATTAAAGCTGTTATCTTGGCTTGAAACCTTAACAGTCCCTTCCGTTCCTGAAGCAGCCTCTTTGTTTGATAAAAAGTTTCCACCAACGTTGCTAGTATAACCTCCTTTCATAAAGGGCACACCGATTTGGTAAACTTTGGTTGTTTTATTCCGAATGATGATATTTTTGCCTTTTACTTCATGAAAATAATCTGACTGCCTAAGTAAATTTGCTATAGCGTCATAAAAATTGTCAGAGGCTGCAATGTCTACGTCAACAAGCGCACCTTGATCGACGTCACTAGCCCAGCTTACGGTCATGCCCTTAAGGTTAACAAGTCTTTTAACAACTTCCCATAGTGGCTGAGGGCCACTGGTAGAGCGAATTGTTGCGCCAACCTTAATTTGATATTCACTACTTACCTCACCGAAATGATCAGAGGAAGAAGATATCGGCGCGACATAGGTTGGCGTTTGATATCGAATAGGTAGTTGCGGGGCTGCATTAACCGGTGCAGATGGAGGAGCAGCCGAAGAAAGATTAGCGGAATCTTCCTTAGCCGACTTTTTATCCTGTTTTTTTGCACTGCATGCCACTTGGAAGCAAAACAGAAAGATCAGGCTTATTATCAGTGCAATTTTTGACGTTTTTATCATCGCAATATACCTCTAAAATTGTCAGTAAAATCTTAATATTTTATCTGCTTGCTCTAAAGACGACTCTTGATATATTTCTCTAAATCAGGGGGAACACTAAAACCAGAGAGCAATACTTTATGATAGCGTTCATTGGCTTGTGCCGACTTACCCATTTTATCATATATTCTTGCAGCTGCGAGCATCGTATCCAAATCTGCTCCATATAGAGAGTCGTGTTTCTCTAAATTCTGCAAAGCCATAGTTAAGTCATTGTTGTTCTCATTGAATGCGGCATAATTCACAAAAGCTTCTTTAAGAGGTTTCTTAACTTGAACAGATTGATTGAAATACATTTTGGCTGATTGCTTGTCGTTCATGTTAGCGGCAGCTATTGCAGCATTCAACATCGCATTACTGTTATGTTTATCTTTTTCTAAGGCAAGCTTTGCATAATAAAGGGCTTTAGCGTTTTGCCTTAAATTAATAAGATACAATGAGGATATCTTATCTGCCAATTTACTGTTGGTTGGCCATTTTTCAAAAGCCTGCTCATAGAGCTGCACAGCGGTCTCAAGATTGCCTTCTTGCTCGGCTTTTCGCCCTTGGATTATGAACTCTCTAGCTTCTGCTGATTCAACTGGCTGGAAGTCCTGTTGTTTGATTATGAGGGATTCCTGTTCAATGATCTTTGAGTCAGCTTGAAAACTTAAATTATTTTGGGCCTGTTCTGGCCACCTGAACCCCTTGTTCTTCGGATAGATAACAATTGTATTAAAACGTTCTTCTTTTTCCAAATCCTTCAGGTTGAGTATAATATCAAGAGCGAAGTCCCAAGGCACGTCATCCAAGACCAGCGTGAGAGATCCTTGAACTGATTCATCGACCACAATGTTCACGCCACTTACTTGACGCAAAAAATTAAATACATTGTGTAAATCCATTTTTTGAAATTCAACGGTGATCCTTTCTTTATTATATCCAGAAAAATTGAACGCATCTTCCATCTGTTGAGCTTTTGCCTTCGGTGAAAGCTTTGCTTCAAGTGGGTTGATGTCAGGCAATTGGTGGTCAAGATTTTTCGAGATACCGATAACCGAACCTATTTTATCTTTTGGCGACGCTGGTTGGCTAGATCTTTGGTCGCCGATGGCAATGTCAGGATTGGCCTCGGCACGCTTACCCTCATCTTTGCCAGCATTCTTTTGCCCTTCATTCGGCGATGATGATATTTCTTTCTTAGAGAGAACTAATTTGATCTCGGTATCTGTTTTACTTGTTTCATAAGAAAGCTTGTCTTTTAACACAAATTCAAATCTAAGTATAATAGGCTGACTCTCTTTCAACTCGTACCTATTCATTTGAATAGATTCAATTTTATTTTTTTCAAAAAAATCCTTTGCAAGAACAGCATCAGCCATATCAAGAACAATTCTATCAGGAGAAGGAAGATCGTATACAGTTGACACTATGGATTTATCACTCTTTATTGTTAGTGTTGTACTATTATCAGTATCGTTATATTCGACGGAATGCACAACAGCCAACTTACCATCATCAGCTACACTTAGAGCTATAGTTGAAAGATAAAATATCGCCGATGCAGCAATAAATTTAATGATATTAGGGAATAACTTGGCCACCATTATTTATCTCCCTCTTTTTTCATTTTCATAGCAATAGTTGACTTTATTTCTTTTCCAGACCTAGTTTTAGCTGTTTCGGTTACAATTACTTTTTGATCATCTATCGACGTAACAACTCCACGTTTGCCTATTAGTGTACCTATTTTAATTATGTATCCCTTTTTGGTCTGATCTTCAACCAATGCAAGTGGTTCATAAGATGTATGCATAACCCCTACAACGGTAAGTTGACCTGGCTCAAACATTTGCATCCCTGAAAAATCGATTTGCTCATCAACAATCTCGTTGGGATCCAAAGCTGATTGAGACACAGCCTTAGCAGTGACAAACGGTTTGAAAGGATCATGCCTCCCTTCATGTCTATACGAATAATCTGCACCCAACAGATCGTTCGTGGCAAAAAAAATTCCTGCCAAGGCCAAGCATATTGTGACAGTAAAAATGTTCTTCATCTTCATTGCCAGAAAATTTTTAAAATTTGAATTTGTCATTCTATCTTTATTTTTTTTGTGCTGTCGGATTTTTTGGGACCCCATTATTTTGAGGATCTAATTTCACATTAGTAAAACGATATGTCACAAGCTTACAACTAGAGTGAAGAAGCATTTCACTATTATCTTGTTCTACTTTTTCTGTTTTAATATTGTTGACGGTAACTATTCTTTCTAATTTACTTACTTTATCAAGAAATAAACCTAAATTATGATACGGTCCTTTTATCTTGATATCTATAGGAATTTCAGCATAAAAGTCTTGAGGTACTTCTGCACCGGGTACGAAGGAAAGAAACTCTAAATTTGAACTTCTGCCAACATCGGATATATTCCTAAGCAAATTAGGAATTTCCTGACTCTTTGGCAGGAGAACTGACGTTGCTTCAAACAGAGATCTAGCATCCTCAAGTTCTTTTTGATGAATCGGTAGATCACGGGCGGCTTTTCTGACTTTAACTAAATCTTCCGAAGCATTCTTTACCTTGATTGACAGTTGTTGAGCCTCATCAAAATTAGGTTTAAATAAAACAAAAAAGGCTATGACAACCATTAAAAGAACAGAAAGTCCGAAGCACAGAATTTTATTCTTCCGACTAATCGTAGAATATTTTTCATCCAGAAAAATATCAAATTTTGTTCGTTTTGGGCTATATTTCATACTTTCAACCTATACCAACCGTTTTCTTTATTATTCGGGCATCGTTACTTGAGCTGAAACGGTAAATGCCTTCAAATTTCTTTCAGCAACTATTTCCATTGCCGAGCTGGATAGACTTACAGCTTGAATGTACGATGACTTTTCCAACTCTTCCATATATTTGGCTATTGTTTGATCATCAAGCGCCATTCCGATTAACATTAATTGGTTGCCATTTTGAGAAATACTTTTCAACCACATGCGCCCTGGTGGAGTTAATGTAGCCACCTCGTCTAAAACATGCACTGTCAAAGATGAGGATTGTTTCAGTTTATTAATAACATCAACCCTGGTTAACAGCAGCTTTTTTTCCTCTTCCATCTTTTTAATATCTTCAAGGATTTTGGCAAACTGTTGCTTTTCCTTGTTAATCCTTGCCTCCTCATCTTTTAAATTTTGTATGACACTGGCTTGCCAAAATTGAATGATGAGGAGACAAAAAATTACACCAACAAAAGTAGCGATTAAAACTGAAATCTCACCCTTGAGTTTTTTCCTTCGAAGTATCTCTCTAACCGGGAGTAAATTAATATGTATCATAATAATCAAAATGATGGGGTTCGAATTGCTAATCCTGCTGCTATTGCCATCTCCGAAGCAATACTTTCAACATAATTTTTATCTAGCTTTCCAGCATCATATATCATAGAGCGGAATGGATTAAAGAGAATGACATCTAAACCTGTTTCACGATTCAAATACTCAATCAATCCCTTTACCTTGGCCCCACCGCCACTTAAAACAATAGATTTCAGCGGTTTATCTGGATTATTTGCCAAGTAGAGATCGATAGCCTTTTTAATTTCAAGTACCCATTGCGTACAAGTTTTATTAAAAATATTTTGTATTATTTCCCTGTTGTGGTCTTGACCAATGTTTCCTATTTTGATATTTTCTGCTTGAATGTAATCTAATCCAAGAGAATTCATTAATTGATCAGTTAACTGCTCTGAACCGACAGCAACATCACGAGCAAGAACAGAAACACCTTCTGAAATTATATTTATATTCATTTTTGAAGCTCCAATATCTATAAGAGCGACATTCTCTGATACTTCTGAAGTTGTTTCCCATCGATTTTCTAAAGCAAACCCATCAACATCTACCAAGACCGTGTTCAGCTTGATATCATTGAGCATTTCAAGATAATCATTAACGACTTCTTTTTTTGCCGCAACAAGCATTACATCACAACGATCTGTATTGTCTTTTTTCTCTGGAAGCTTTTGAAAATCAACATAAACGTCATTAATATCAAAAGGTATATACTGTTCCGCCTCGGCTTTGATATATTCAGCCAGAGCGTTGTCATCCATATTTTCTAAATTAATTTTCTTAACAATGACAGAGTATCCTGATATTGATATACCAATCTTTTGATTTTTAATCTTGAGATTTCTCAACAGATTTTCCAGCACTTTTCCAACTTCAGCCGGTTCCTGAAGCACCCCATCTTCTACTGCTCCCGCAGGAATAAGCGATGAACCCACACTAATTAGTTTAAATTGTCTTCCTATTTTATGCAATTGACACACCTTGATAGCGTGCGATCCGATATCAACACCAACAATATGATTGTTTTTATTAATCATTTTATTTAACAAGGCGAGAATTTAATAAATTACTGCTGACATAATCAGCAGCAAACCGACTAAACAACCTGCAAGCTCAGCCGTGCAACAATTAACAAAAAACCGACAAATTAACAGAATAGAGTTATTAAAATAGTGGTAACTTAAAAGAACCTATATAATTGCCAGCAACCACCTGTCAACCTGCTCAAATTATCCTCTCAAATTCAACTGCTTACCAAGTCTTTTTTATTATTAGGCACACAAATCGATATCTTTGTCAAGCCGAGAAGAACATTTTTTAATTTCCCTGCACAAAAAGAAATGTAGACTGGGCGGTTCCTGTCGCTAAATGCTCGCTGGATTCTCCATTCAAGTGAGATGCGTGGTGCAAAAGCACAACGCCTTGGAATTTACTCATTGCATGGAACCATTATGACCGACGATTCCCATAAAACAGCCCCAGGTGAAGTGGTTACAACTTATCTGCTTGCTTATCTTCTTCGAGGAAAATTCGTCTGACCTTGTAGAAATAATCAACCCCCGACCAGACGGCCAGAATCATGGCCACATAGACGATGGCCAATCCAATATGGTGCAGATTGGGGATAGGCAGGACACCTAAAGGAAAAATAAGGGTTCCCAGACCAATGTACTGGATGGTGGACTTCCACTTACCCAAACTGCTGGCCGCTATCACCAATCCTGTCGATGAGGCAACTCCTCGCAAACCGGTGACGACAAGTTCGCGGCACAAGATGATCAACGCGACCCATGCGGGCAGTTTTCCGGTCGGGATGAGCATGACGAGCGCGGTGGTGACCAACACTTTATCGGCCAGCGGGTCCATCAGTTGCCCCAACACAGTAATTGCCTTGTATTTTCGAGCGAAATAACCGTCGACCCAATCGGTTCCGGCGGCTACAAAAAAGACGAACCATGCAAAGAGACTGACTGCGAGCGTTTGCTCTTGCAGAAGAAGCATCATCAGGCAACCGGAAAGGAGGAACCGGCTGCCTGTGATGAGGTTGGGAAGATTAGAGATTCGAGGGGGGCGATTCAATGAACGGGTACCATTTGCCTGACATTGATATTCGGGGCAAGCGGTGGCCTGCCACGGTAGGATCGGTAGGTTTCCATGACTTTCGCCACATAGTTTTGGGTTTCAGGAATGCCGGGGATCACCCCGTATGGGGCCACCCTGCCAGGCCCGGCATTGTACGCAGCTAAACTTAGTTCCACATTTCCCTTAAAATTGTCAAGCAGATATCTAAGGTACTTCGTTCCCCCGTTGATGTTCTGAAAAGGATCGAACGGGTCATTGACTGCAAGATCCCTGGCGGTTCCGGGCATAAGCTGCATCAGGCCCTGTGCCCCCTTGGGCGAAATGGCATTAGGATCAAAATTTGATTCAGCCTTGATAACTGCTTTGATAAGTAACGGGTCAACCTGATGATTCGCCGCCGCCAGTTGAATGTACCGATTGATTGTTTGCGGGGCGGTCCGAAATGTGTATCGAGTTCCTTGGGAAAAATTGCGGCGCTCCGATAATCCCATCCGGGACAAACCGTTTGTCGACCGGCGAGCGATGGTTTTGATCAACTGA